>DATMVI010000500.1:0-20485 GCA_035563275.1 Pyrinomonadaceae bacterium | reverse complement strand
CGCTGGCTCGTGCTGCTGCAACTCGGCGACCTGATGGCCGACGTGCTGCGCGGCTTCCTCGCGCTCTACTTCGTCGACGTGGTCGGGGCGGGCGAGGCCGGGGGGGCGCTGGCGGTCGTCGTCTGGTCGTGCGTGGGGCTGCCCGGCGACCTCCTGCTGCTGCCGCTTCTGGAGCGCGTGCGCGGGCTGAGTTACCTGCGTGTGAGCACGGCCTGCACGCTCGCCCTCTTCCCGGCCTTCCTGCTCGCCGAGGGCGCGGGCGCGAAGCTCGTGCTGCTCGGGCTGCTGGGGTTCGCCAACGCCGGGTGGTACGCGATCCTACAGGCGCAGCTCTACGCCTCGATGCCGGGGCGCAGCGGGGCGGCGCTGACTTTGTCGAACATGGCGGGCCTCGCCGGCAGCTTCATCCCGCTCGCGCTCGGCGCGTTCGCGGAGAGGTACGGGCTTGAGTCGATGATGTGGCTGCTGCTCGCCGGCCCCGTGTCGCTCCTCGTCGGGCTGTGGCGGGTGAGAGTTTCGGGCTCCGAGTTTCACGCTTCGAGTTAAGAACGGCGGGCGGCGGCGGGCGGTTTGAGTTTCGTTAACGCCAACCCGCCCGCCGCCGCCCGCGGCTCTGTTTTGTGTCCTGTCTTAACCTCGAAACTCGAAACTGCTGAGCCCGCCGTGCTATCTTGCCCGGCACGTCGCCTTGAGCAGACCACCTGAGACGGGGAGCGAAGATTGATGAGCGCGAAGCTGACCGGGGAGGAGTTCTCCCGCCACCTGAACACGAAGTTCCGCGTCCGGCAGGGCGCGGCCGAGCCGTTCGAGCTGGAACTGGTCGAGGTCAAGGGCCGCCCGAGCGGGCCGAACGAGCAGCAGGGCATGGAGCGCTTCTCGGCCTTCTTCCGCGGCCCCGCGCACCTCCAGCTCGCGCAGCAAACCGTCCCCCTCACGCACGAGCGGATGGGCGACCTCGACATCTTCCTCGTCCCCATCGGCCGCGACGAGCAGGGCTTCACCTACGAGGCCGTCTTCAACTACTTCAAGGAAGAGCCGAAGCCGTGAATGGTGAATCGGTAAAAGACGTGAATCGTTAAAACATGAGGGCCGCCGCGACTTGAACGACTCAGGTCGCGGCGGCCCTCAACGCGTCTTTTCGGTTCACGATTTACGATTCACCACTCACGGCTTCGGCTTTCTCCGGCCGCCACTCCATGTGTTTGTACGCGCCGTCGAACTCCTCGATGACGGCGAAGCCGAGCCGCTCGTAGAAGCGGTGGGCGTCGTTGTTGAGCACGAAGACCATGTGGCGCAGCGCCTTGCCGGCGCGGCGCGCCTCGTCCATCAGACGCCGGAGCAGGAGCGTGCCCGCGCCGCGGTTCTGGAACTCGGGCAGCAGCGCGATGTCGAGCAGGCGAATCTGCTCGGCGTCGCGCCCGACCCAGATGCGCCCGGCCGGGCGGCCGTCCACGAGGATGACGCCGTACTCGGCGTCGGGGAAGCGCGCCTCGTACTCGCGCCGCTGCAACGCGAACTGCCAGCGCACGAAAGCCTCCTTCTGCCCCTCGGCCCACTCGACCTGCGCCAGCTCGTCCTCGCGCGTGCTCAGGTAGACGCCGAACAGGAACTCCTCGTCCGAGGCCGCGACGGGCCGCAGCCCCAGCGTGCCGCCCCGCGCGAGCGGCCAACTCGTCACCCCCGCCTCGCTCGACTCTTCGATCTCCATTTCGCGTCTGTCTCCTTAAAGGTCGCCCCCGCCGCCGCGCGCGGCGAGGCCCGCGGCGGACGGCCCGCCGGCCCGCGCTCGCTGTCCCGCGCCCGAGGCGGGGCGTCAGGCGAGGTGGCTGATGACGGCCTCGTAGATGATGCGCCCGCGGTCGTCCACGGTGCGTTTCATGTTGAGCGCGAACCGGCCGAGCGCGGCGTGGTCGAGCGTGTGCATGTCGGTGAGCGTCGAGAGCGAGCGGCCGGCGTGGAAGGCGAGCGTGAAGGTCTCGGTGCGGCGCGGCCGCGTGGTGGTGATCTTGGTCGCGGCCGCGGGCGCGTAGCCGGTCACGCTGAGCAGCACCAAGTCTACCGCCGTGCGCCCGACCCAGCCGCGGAAGACGCCGCCGACGTACGGCTCGAAGGTCTCGCGCGTGAAGTAGTAGACCGGGTTCTGCGTGGCCTCGTAGGGGATGGGGAAGTCCGCCCCCGCCTCCTGCGCGAAGGCCGAGGGTGCGTAGCTGAGGGCGCACCCGGCCGCGAGGGCTGAGAGCACACTACTTTTCAAAAAGCGGCGCCGAGAGACTGACATTTGGGGAGTTCTCCTTCGATTAGCTGCGGGGCGATGGCGAGGGCGCGCGTCCGTCCCTTCCGGCCGCGGCGCGTAAGTGTAGAGCATTTGGCCGGGCCTGACAACTAAAACCAAAGGCGTTGAACCTTCCCTTGATATTCCGGCGTGGAGCGGGTAAAATCTCCGCCGTTTCGCTTACTGGTTCCATACCATGGCAATTAGAGTGTGAGCGAACGACCCCGGCGAGAGCATTCCCGGCAGCGCTTCAGTGCGCGTCCCGTTCCAAACTTTTCCGAGTCCCGCGACTTTCCTTTTTACCGGCTCGCTCGTGACCGCACCCATTAACCTCGTAAGACGCTGATTCACGTACAGACAGCCTACCCCCTTCAGGAGAGGACTATGGCCGAACCGTTCCTCAGTGAAATCAGGATCATGTCGTTCGGATTTGCCCCCAAGGGCTGGGCCTTGTGTAACGGCCAGCTCATGCCCATCAACCAGAACCAAGCGCTCTTCAGCCTGCTCGGCACCACCTTCGGCGGCGACGGCCGCGTCAACTTCGCGCTGCCCGACCTGCGCGGCCGCACCCCCATCCACGTCGGCAGCGGCCACACCTTAGGCGAGCGGGGCGGCGAGCAGGCGCACACGCTCTCCATCGCGGAACTCCCGACGCACACGCACGTCTTGCAGGGCGTCGGCGCGGCGGCGGCGACGCCCGACCCGACTAACGCCTTCTTCGCGCAGGCCCCGGCCGCCATCGGCGCGGTCTACTCGACGAGCGCCAGCCCGCTGGTGGCGCTCAACCCGCAGTCGGTCGGCAACACCGGCGGGTCGCAGGCGCACCTGAACATGCAGCCCTTCCTGACCCTGACCTTCTGCATCGCCTTGCAGGGCATCTTCCCCAGCCCCAACTAAGGAGAGACCGATGGCACAACCCTACGTTGGCGAAATCAGGATGTTCGCCGGCAACTTCGCCCCGGCGGGCTGGATGTTCTGCGAGGGGCAGTTGCTCCCCATCTCCGAGAACGAGACGCTCTTCCAACTGATCGGCACGACCTACGGCGGCGACGGCCAGAGCACCTTCGCGCTGCCCGACCTGCGCGGCCGCATCCCCATCCATCAAGGCAACGGGTTCATTCTGGCCGAGACGGGCGGGGCCGAAGAGATCACGCTGACGGTCAACCAAATCCCCGCGCACGGCCACGCGTTCCTCGCCGTCGACGGGACGCCCACGGGGTCTGACCCGACCAACGGCCTCTTCGCCAAGCCCGTGCCGAACATCTACGATCAGGGCACTAATCTGGTGAACATGTCGCCGCAGTCCATCGGGCCGGTGGGCGGCTCGCAGCCGCACACGAACTTCCAGCCCTACCTCTGCGTCGACTTCATCATCTCGCTCTTCGGGATCTTCCCCAGCCCAACTTAAGGAGAACCTTGATGGCAGACCCCTTTGTCGCCGAAATCCGCATCTTCCCCTTCAACTTCGCGCCGAAGGGCTGGGCTTGGTGTGACGGGCAGTTGATGCCCCTCAGCCAGAACACGGCGCTGTTCTCCCTGCTCGGCACGACCTACGGGGGCAACGGCAAGTCGAACTTCGCGCTGCCCGATTTGCAGGGCCGCGCGCCGATGCACCCCGGTCAGGGGCCGGGCCTCTCGCTCCACGACCTCGGCGAGACGGGCGGCTCCGAGACGGTGACGCTTCTGGAGTCGGAGATTCCGGCCCACTCGCACCTGATGCGGGCCTCGGGCGACCCGGCCGACACCAACTCGCCCGCGGGCGGCTCGGCGATGGTCTCGAAGCCGTTCGGCCGCGGCAACAACATGTTCGTCACGACCAACACGCCGCTCGTGATGATGAACCCGGTGGCGCTCGCGCCCGCCGGCGGCGACCAGCCGCACAACAACATGCAGCCGTACCTGACCTTCTTCTTCTGCATCGCGCTTCAGGGGGTCTTCCCCCCGCGCGGTTAGGTCTCCGAGTGAACACTTCGGCCGAGTATTTCCATTCCGAGGTTCCCGCCGGGTCGTCCGGCGCGTGGGCGGTCGAGAAGGTCTCGATCCCCGAGCGCGCCTACGACCCGGCCGCCGACCCCCGGCCCGACTGCTTCAAGTTCAGGCCGGGGGTCTACACCTGCCTGCGTCGCGAGCAGACGCAGTTCATGACCGACCTCTACGACGAGTGGTGGACGCAGCGCCCGGCCATCGCCGAGGCGCTCGCGCGCGGCGGCGACGTGCTCGTCACCGGCCTCGGCCTCGGCCTCGTCGCCGAGGCCATGCTCCGGCCGGCCGACAGCCCCGTCCGCCGCGTCACCATCGTCGAGTTCTCGCCCGACGTGATCCGCCTCGTCGAGCCCTACCTCGCGGCGCGCTACCCCGGCAAGGTGGAGGTCGTCGAGGCCGACGCCTTCCGGTGGGAGCCGCCCGCCGGGCGGCGCTTCGCCGTCGGCTGGCACGACATCTGGCCCGACCCGCACGCCCCCGTTTGCGAGGGCGAGATGCGCCGGCTCGAAGAGCGCTACCGGCGCTGGTGCGACTGGCAGGGCTTCTGGCCGAAGACCTACGCCGAAGCCGTCGCCTCGCGTTAGACGCAGTCAACCGCGCGCGCGGGCGGCCCTCGCGGCCCGCGACGAATGATGAAGCCGTACCCGAACTTCAGCCTCCGCACCGACCCGCGCGGCCTCTTCCCGCCGCGCTCCTGAGAGCTTTACCCCGCGCGGCCGCCACCCTCGGCCCGCGGCCCGGTACCCCGGCGCAGTATGACTTGCGACGCTTATCGCCTTTCCTCACTCGCCCGGCCCAACCCCGCGCCCCGCGCGGTGGTCTCTAATTTTCAAGGAGAGTTATGAAGCACTTTACCCCTAGCCGCCGCAGCCGTAACGCCAGGACTTTCATCGCCAGCCTCCTCTCATACCTGTTGCTCGTCGGGCAGGTCGCTCCGGTGACGCTGGCCGCGGGCGGACGCGGCGCGCCCACGCCCGCGCGGGCCGGCGACGCCGTCGCGGGTAAAGCGCAGGAACTCAAGGCCGCCGCGGCGGCCCCGGTCGCCCCGGCCGTCCTCCCCGGCATCACGGCCACGAAGGTCGACACCTTCGACAACACCGACGGCGACGGCAAGGCCGAGCCGGGTCAGGACATCAACTACGCGGTGACGGTCGCCAACAACCTGCCGGGCGCGACCGACGCCACCGGCGTCCAGTTCACCGACGACATCGACGCGAACGCGGCGCTCGACGCCGGCTCCGTCACCATGTCGCCGCTCGCGCTCAACGACACCTACTCGGCGACGAAGGACACGCAGCTCGTCGTCGCCGACGCCGACGGCGTGCTCGACAACGACAACGGCCTGCCGCCCCCCACGGCCACCGCCATCGCGGCCGGCCCGACCACCGCGGGCGGCACCGTCACGCTCAACGCCGGCGGCGGGTTCACCTACGACCCGCCCGCCGGCTTCGTCGGGGCCGACACCTTCACCTACACGGCGACCAACTCCTCGCCCGAGACCGACTCGGCCACCGTCACCATCAACGTGGACGCCCGGCCCGTCGTCACCGACACCACGCCCGACGACAACGCCACGCAGGTCGCCAGCGACGCCAACGTCGTCATCACCTTCAGCGAGCCGGTGGACGTGACCGGCGAGTGGTTCTCCATCGCCTGCGCCACGAGCGGCACGCGCAACGTCGCGGCGACGGTCGTCACGCCCAACGGCACGGACGACGTTTACACCATCAACCCCAACGCCGACTTCGCCAACGGCGAACTCTGCACCGTGACCGTCGTCGCCGCGCAGGTCGCCGATCAGGACGCCAACGACCCGCCGGACAACCCGGCCGCCGACTTCGTCTTCGACTTCACGATTGACACGCCCCCGGCCGTCTCCGCCACCTCGCCCGCCAACGGCGCGGCCGACGTGGCCGGCGCGGCCAACGTCGTCATCACCTTCGACGAGCCCGTGACCGTCGCGGGCGAGTGGTTCGCCATCTCCTGCCCCGTCAGCGGCAACCGCAACGTGGCCGCCACCGTCGTCACGCCCAACGGCACGAACGACGTTTACACCATCAACCCCAACGCCGACTTCGCCGCGGGCGAGACCTGCACCGTGACCGTCAACGCGGCCAACGTCACCGACAACGACACGGGCGACCCGCCGAACAACATGGCGGCCAACCACGTCTTCTCGTTCACCATCGACGCCGCGCCCGCCGTCCTCAACACGACGCCGGCCGACAACGCCGTCAATCAGGCCGGCAACGTCGACATCGTCGTCACCTTCAGCGAGCCGGTGGACGTGACCGGCGAGTGGTTCGCCATCTCCTGCCCGACGAGCGGCAGCCGCAACGTCGCCGCCACCGTCGTCACGCCGAGCGCCGGCAACACCGTCTTCACCATCAACCCCAACGCCGACTTCGCCGGCGGCGAGACCTGCACCGTCACCATCGACAAGGACAACGTCGCCGATCAGGACACGAACGACCCGCCGAACAACATGGCGGCCGACCACGTCTTCGACTTCACCATCGACACCGGCCCGACCGTCACCGACACGACGCCGGACGATAACGCCGTCAATCAGGCCAACAACGTCAACGTCGTCATCACCTTCGACGAGCCGGTGGACGTGACCGGCGAGTGGTTCGGGGTCGTCTGCGCCCTGAGCGGCACGCACAACGTCGCCGCCTACACCGTCACGCCGAGCGCCGGCAACACCGTCTTCACCCTCGCCAAGAACTCCCCGTACATCAACGGCGAGACCTGCACCGTGACGATCAACGCGGCCAACGTCGCCGACCAAGACGGCAACGACCCGCCCGACAACATGTCGGCCAACTTCGTCTTCGACTTCAAGATCGACCTGCCGCCCATCGTGCTCGAAACCTCGCCGGCCAACGGCGCGGGCGGCAGCAACGACATCGTCGCGCCGAACACCAACATCACCGTCACCTTCGACGAGCCGGTCAACGCCACGACCAACTCCTTCAAGGTCGAGTGCCCGGCCGGCTCCGGCCTCGTCGCCTACACGCTGAGCGCGTCGCCGTCCACCGTCTTCACGCTCGACCCCGTCAGCGACCTGCCCATCGGCACCATCTGCACGGTGACGGTCGTCGCCGCCGAGATCACCGACGCCGACGCGGGCGACCCGCCCGACAACCTTGAGGCCGACCACGTCTTCACCTTCAAGGTTCCGCCGCAGGCCAACCCGGACGCGCGCGGCGCGACCGGCAACGTCCGCATCCAGACCGCGGGGCGCTCCGGCTTCAGCCTGCTGACGAACGACATCGGCCCCGGCATCGTCGCCGTTGTCGCGAGCGGGCTGAGCACGCACGGCGGCCAGTTCAGCGTCGCCGCCGACGGCACGTTCTCTTACAACCCGCCCGCCGGCTTCACGGGCACCGACACCTTCCCCTACACGATCAGCAACGTGGCCGGGACTGACATCGGCACCGTGACGATCACCGTTGCGGGCATGGTCTGGTTCATCAACAATCAAGGGGTGACCTGCGTCGTCGCCGGCTGCGGCCGCCTGACGACGCCTTTCACCACCCTCGAAGCCTTCGAGAGCTTCAACGGCAACGGGACGATGAACCCGCCCCTCAACGACGCCGTCGTCTCGCCCGAGGCCGGCGACCACATCTTCATCTACACGGGCAGCGGCAGCTACGTCGGCCCGCTGACGCTGGAGAACGACCAGCGCGTCGTCGGGCAGGGGGCCACGAGCGCGGCCTTCGGGGCGGGCAGCCTGACGGGCATCGTCCCGGCCGCCGACAGCGACGCGCTGCCCTCGACGGGCGGCACGAAGCCGACCATCGGGACCGACGGTTTCAACGTCGTCTCGAACAACCAGCTCTACGGCCTCAACTTCAGCACGGGGGCGGGCAACGCCGTCGAGAGCATCGCCAGCATCGGCACGTTCGTCTTCGGCGACGTGACGGTGACGACGACGAGCGGCAACGGCATTGACCTCGACAACGGCGGCACCGTCACCTCGACCGGCATCAACACCGTCAGCACCACCTCCGGCGTCGCCGTGGACATCACCAACACCACCATCGGCGGCGGCAACGTCAACTTCCAGAGCATCAACAAGAACGGCAACAACTCGGCCATCACCCTCGCCAACACCGGCGCGGGCACCTTCAACGTCAACGGCACGGGCACGACGGCCGGCTCCGGCGGCACGATCGAGAACATCGTCGGCTCCGACGCCATCACGCTCAATAACACCGACGGCCGCGTCACGCTCAAGAACATGATCGTCGAGGACATCTCCTCGGCGGGCGACGCGTCTGACGGCTTCAACACGCGCAGCGGCGTGGACGCCATCCACGGCCAGTTGGTGGACGGCGGCCTGACGCTCGACAACGTCACCATCCGCCGCATCAGCGACAGCGCCATCAACGGCACGCCCCACGGCCCTATCTCCAATCTCTCCACTGCGACCTCGTGGGTCGGCTTGGTGCTCAACAACTGCACGCTGGAGAACACCAACCGCTTCCACGTCGCCAACCGCGGCGACGAGACCGAGGAGGGCATCGTCCGCATCCGCGGCCTGAGCGGCACGGTCAACGTGCAGAACACCGAGTTCGAGAACGGCGCGCGCGGGATGGACATCTTCACCCCGAACTCCGGCTCGCTCGACATCACCGTTCAGGCTTCCGAGTTCCTGACGATGAACAAGGAGATCACCGGCCAGCCGACGAACCGCGTCGGCAACTGGGGCTTCTACCTGCGCGGCATGGGCAGCGCCACGGCCGTCGTCCGCCTCGGCGACCCGGCCGAGGCCAACCCGGCCCTCGGCAACACCTTCCTCAACAACCCGCTGGCCTCGGTCGTCATCGAGCAGGACAGCTCGGCCGTCACCGGCTCGATCATCGCCAGCGTCTCGCGCAACACCTTCACCGTCACCGACCACCTGTCGCCCGACGAGGAGGCCACCAACGGCATCTTCGACGGTAACTTCCCGCAGGGCGGCGTGCTCTTCCGCCCCTTCGGCGGCACCATCGAGGCCATCTTCGCGGGCAACACCTTCAACGACGCGATGCACGCCAACGGCGCCGTCGGCCAGCTCGGCCTCATCGCCGACACCGGCAGCGATTCCGAGTTCATCATCCGCAACAACACCTTCAACGGGCCGTGGGACTTCATCACGGAGATTCGCGCCGACGGCAACACGAGCTGCGCGATGCTCTGGCAGAACAACTCGTTCCCGTTCAAGGTGCTCGGCCCGGCCGAGATCGACGGCACCGAGCTTGAGGACATCGGGTTGACGACCCAGCCGCTCCCGTTCGAGGCGTTCTTCACGGACGTGCGCAACGGCGGCCAACTCGACCTGACCATCCAGAACGAGACCATCCCCGACCACGACCGCGGCTTCGCCACCTTCGCGAACTCGTTCATCTTCCGCACGCAGGCGACCGGCGGGGTGCTCGACCTTGAGATGGACAACAACAAGGCGACCAACGGCTACCGCTTCAGCCAGACGGCCCCGAGCGTCCTCAACCTCTTCCGCGACGGCTCGGCGCAGGCCACGGCGCAGCTCGTCCTGCGCGACAACGGCAACCGCGGCGGCAACGTCAACCCGAACACCGACCCGCCGGTCGTCAACATCAGTCCGGGCGTGGTGACGCTCTCGGCCACCGACCCGACGCTGCCGAGCATCACCATCCCGCCGCAGCCCGCCGGCCCGATGTCCTTCGCCTCCTTCGACGAAGACGGCGGCGGCGCGGCCGCGAAGTCGCAGGCGTTCGAGGCTCAGGCCGACGCCTCGGCCCCGAGCGGCGAGCCGATCGTCTACAACAACGGCCCCGTCCAGCACTCGGCCGCAGACATGAACCTCTGGGCCATGCGCCGCGTGCGCCGCGGCTCGGCCCCGGCCGGCGGGGACGCGCCCAACCTCGAACTGCTGAAGAACCACCAGCAGCGGCTCGACCAAGCTAACCCGCCCGCCTCGATGGGCGCGGGCGCGGTCACGGCCCCGGCCGCCTCGACTCCCGCCCCCGCGGGCAGAGTCTGGAGCGACATGCCGACGGTCATCATCCCGGCCCCGCGCGTCAACGCCGCGCCCGAGGCCGAAAGGGACGGTGAGGCCGAGGGCGACGACGCCGAAGAGAACGACGCGGCGAAGGAG
Source organism: Pyrinomonadaceae bacterium (assembly GCA_035563275.1). GTDB lineage: Bacteria > Acidobacteriota > Blastocatellia > Pyrinomonadales > Pyrinomonadaceae > QHXN01. Next base: position 10,106 of record DATMVI010000500.1, on the reverse strand, counting down.
TCCGACGCGGCCGAGCCGGAGAAGAAGCCCGCCAAGAAGGGCCGCGTGACGCGGACGGAGACCTACCGGCCGAAGGAAGGCGGCAGGCAGGCGCAGCCCGAGCAGTCACAGCCCGAGCAGGCGCAGCCCGAGCAGCCCGGCTTCCGGAACATCTCCTACGCCGGCCCGCTCGGCTCCGCGCCCTCGCGAGGCGTCCGCTTCGCCCGCGCCTCGTTCACGCCGGCCGGCGACCGCAGCCTGAAGGCCGCGAGCGCCGCGCCCGCCGCGAAGGCGGCGCCCAAGGCCCTCGCCCGCACCGCCCCGCTCGCGGCGGCCGCGCCCTGCTCGCCGAGCGCGACGCAGGTCTGCGTGGACATCGGGACGCTGCCGGCCGGCAAGTCCGTCGTCATCCGCTTCAAGGTGACGGTCGACAGCCCGTTCGAGGGCGCGCAGGAGCAGATCAGCAATCAGGGGTCGGTCTCCTACGCCGAGAGCATCACGCCCGTCCTGACCGACGACCCGTCGGTGGCCGGCGTGAACGACCCGACCGTGACGCCCGTCGCCGCGCCGCCCGACATCGTCGTCCACGACGCGGAGGTGCCGGAGCCCAAGTCCGGCTCGACCAACATGAACTTCACCATCACGCTGTCGCGCAACCCGCCCGCCAACGTGACCGTGGACTTCACCACCGAGGACGAGCCGGCGGGGCCGGGTAAGGCCGAGGCCGGCAGCGACTACACCGCGACCAGCGGCCAGTTCACCTTCGTGCCCGGCCAGAGGGTGTTGACCGTCTCGGTGCCGGTGCTCCACAACGCGCCGGTCGAGCCGGACGAGACCTTCAAGCTCAAGCTGACGGGCGCGACCGGCGGCCAGATTACCGTCGGCGAGGCGACCGGCACCATCAGGCAGAACGCCACGCCCGGCGCGATCCTCATCTCCGAGGTGAGGACGAACGGGCCGGCCGGCCCCGGCGACGACTTCGTCGAGATTTACAACAACTCCGACACGCCCGCCATCGTCCCGGCCGGCGGCTGGGGCCTCTTCAAGATGGGCTCCGACTGCAACGCCACGCCCGTCCTGATCGGCACCATCCCGGCCGGAACCATCCCGGCGCGCAGCCACTACCTGTTCGTCGGCTCGCAGTATTCGCTCGCCGACTACGGCGGGACGGGCGCGGCCGGCGGCGACGCGCCGCTGGTCGAGGACATCGAGACCGACCGCAACGTCGCGCTCTTCTCGACGACCGACGTGGCCCAGCTCTCGTCCCTGACGAAGCTCGACGCCGTCGGCTTCGGGACGAACAATCAGGGCAACTGCAACCTGCTGCGCGAGGGCAACATCCTCGGCGCGGCCCCGGTCGCGGCGCTGGAGTACAGCTACTTCCGCAAGCTCTGCGGCTTCGTCAACGGCGTGGGCTGCCAGACCGACGGCACGCCCCTCGACACGCAGGACAACGCCAACGACTTCACCTTCGCCGACACGGCCGGCACGGCCGTCGCCGGCACGGGTGAGCGGCTCGGCGCTCCGGGGCCGGAGAACGCCTCCTCGCCCGTCCAGACCAACCTGATGACGGTGGCGCTGCTCGACAGCTCGGCCGGCGGCCCCGCGCCGCCCAACCGCATGCGCAACCACTCGGACGTGATCCCCGGCGTGGCCGACGCCGGCACGATGTCGATCCGCCGCCGGGTCATTAACAACACGGGCGCGCCGGTCTCCCGCCTGCGCTTCCGCATCTCCGAGATGACCACCTACCCGCCGGGGCCGGGTCAGGCCGACATGCGCGCGCTGACGGGGCTGCCCCTGTCCGGCGTCTCGGTCACCAACGACTCCGGAACCTGCGGCGGCCCGTCGTCCTGCACCGTCAACGTCGAGGCGACGACGCTAGAGCAGGAGCTGAACCAGCCCGCGGGCGGCGGCCTGAACGCGACGCTGACCGTGACGCTCGGCACGCCTCTGGCGGCCGGCGACCACGTCCTCGTCCACTTCTACCTCGGCGTCAAGCAGACCGGCCTCTTCCGCTTCTACATCGTCACCGAGACGCTGCCGTAAGCGGGAGAGCTTGAAAAGGGGGAGGGGGCGGGAGTAAGGCGGCGAGCCCGAACGGGCTCGCCGCCTTACTCCCGCCCCCTCCCCTTCACCTTCGCCCGCGCGAAGGAATTTATTGTTTGACCCGGCGCCGACGGCTGGGTTAGATTAAATTTGGTGGACGCACCACCGGCGTTCACGTCCGAACCCGCGCCCCTCCCGCCGGGTAAACCCTAAAGGGCCTTTAAGGCTCAGCCCGTAGAAGAAGGCAAAGCGCCATCTCACCGCCCCCGCCTCGCTTCCGCGCGTCACCCGTCACGCTGAAATCCGACTGAAATTTGAAGCCCGGCCGCGCGCCGAGACGCCTCGTCCCGCGCCCGGCGCGGCCGCGCGACGGCCCCCGTCGCCCCCGAAGGAGAATGTCCCCATGCCGTTGAAGTCCGCTCTGCGTAAGCTCCTCTTGCTCTCGCTGCTCGTCGTCGCCGCCTCGCCCGCCGCGCTCGCGCAGGGCACCTCTTTCACCTATCAGGGGCGTCTGGCGGACGGCGGCTCGCCGCCGACGGGAACCTACGAGCTGGAGTTCAAGCTCTTCGACGCGCCGAGCGGCGGCACGCAGCAGCCGCAGCCCTCGCCCGTGACGATTCAGTTCACCGGCGCTTCGGCCGTGGCCGTGACCGGCGGCGTCTTCACCGTGCAGCTCGACTTCGGCGCGGACGCCTTCCCCGGCGCGGCGCGCTACCTCGAAATCGGCGTCCGCCACGTCGGCGACCCGGCCTTCACCACGCTCGCGCCGCGCCAGCCCGTCAGCTCCACGCCCTACGCCATCCGCAGCGCGTCGGCCGCGACCGCCGCCGACTTCAGCGGCGGCCTCGCCGGCGACGTGACCGGCACGCAGTCGGCCACGGTGGTCTCCTCCGTGGGCGGCCAGAGCGCCGCCACCGTCGCGGGCGGGGCGGCCGCGGCCAACGCCGCGACGAACGACAACACGGCCGGCGCCATCGTCAAACGCGACGCCTCCGGCAACTTCTCCGCCGGCACCATCACGGCCGCGCTGAACGGCAACGCCTCGACGGCGACCAGCGCCGCCAGCGCCGCGAACTTCTCCGGGTCGCTCGCGGGCGACGTGACGGGGACGCAGGCGGCGACCACGGTCGTCTCGGTCGGCGGCCAGAGCGCCGCCACCGTCGCCTCGGGCGCGGCGGCGGCCAACAACGCCGCGAGCGCCAACACCCCCGGCGCGATTGTCGCGCGCGACGCCTCCGGCAACTTCTCGGCCGGCACCATCACGGCCAGCCTCAACGGCAACGCCTCGACCGCGACGACGGCCGCCAGCGCCACCACGGCCGCGACCGCTTCGAGCGTCAGCGCCGCCGCGGGCGACAGCGTGGTCGCGGCCATCAACGCCGGCAGTTCTTCCGTCAACACCGCGAACGTCGGCGGCGACGTGGAGCTCGCGCCGTCGGCCCAGCAGACGACCAACAGCACGAACCACCTCATCAACCTCAAGCTCGTCAGCACCGACCCGGTCAATCACAAGCTGGGCACGCCGGGCGCCAACTCCCTCCTCTCGCTCAGCGCGAGCGGGACGTACCCCGACAACAGTGTCCACGACAAGGAGCGCTTCCGCGTGGACAACGACGGCTCGATCCTCTCCGTCGCCGATTACACCGGCGGCATCAACACCACCGCCCCCATCGAGGGGTCGGGCACGCGCTTCATGTGGTACGCGACGAAGGCCGCGCTCCGCGCCGGCCAGATCAACGGCACGCAGTGGGACGACGCCAACATCGGCCTCTACTCGACGGCCTTCGGCGAGAACGTGCGCGCGCTCGGCGACAACGCCATCGTGGTGGGTAAGAATTCGGTCGCGGCCAACACCGGCACGGTGGCCCTCGGCGAGGGGCACACGGCGACCGGCGCCAACTCGGTCGCCCTCGGCTACGGCGCATCCACCTCGACCATCAACGGGTCGCCGCGCACCGGCACGTTCGTCTTCTCCGACCGCTCCGTCCCCCTCACCTACACGTTCAACAGCACCAGCCCCGACATCGAGTCGCAGTTCCACCCCACGGTCACCAACTCCTTCAACGTGCGCGCCGTCAACGGCTCCTTCTTCTACACCAACACGGCGCTCACCACCGGCTTCATCTTCAACAGCACGACCGCGACGATGACGCTCGCCAACAGCAAGCTCTCGATGGCGAGCGACGGCTCGACGACGCTCACGTCGAACTCCGGCGGGTCGGCCGGCGTGACGCTCCCGGCGGGCGGCGGCTCGTGGAACAACCTCTCCGACCGCAACATGAAGGCCAACTTCGCGGCCGTGGACGCGCGCGCGATCCTGCGCGGCGTCCTCTCGCTCCCCATCTCGACGTGGAACTACAAGGCGCAGGGCGCCTCCGTCCGCCACATCGGGCCGATGGCGCAGGACTTCTTCGCCACGTTCAAGCTCGGCGAGGGCGACAAGACCATCTCGACCATCGACCCCGACGGCGTGGCGCTGGCCGCGATTCAGGGTTTGCACGAGGAGATAAAAGACCGCGACGCGCGCATCGACGGGCTTCAGCAGCGGGTCACGCGGCAGCAGGGCGAGATCGACGCCCTGAAGCAGTTGGTCTGCCAAGACCACCCCGAGGCCGCGGTCTGCAAGGAAGGCAGGTGAGGGCCGTGCGCCAGCGTCTCGTCTCCTTACTTCTGCTGACGCTGCTCGCCGCCGCGCCCGCGCGCGGCCAGAGCGGCCCGCAGCTCACGCAGTCGGCCGTCGCCGGCGGCGGCGGCGCGAGCGCGCAGGGCGCGTTCCGCGTCGAGGGCACCATCGGGCAGGGCGTCGCCGGCGCTTCGTCGGGCGGCGTCTTCTCGCTCGACGGCGGCTTCGTCCTCGCCCTCGCCAACGGCGCGCCCGTCAACGCCGCGCCCGCGACGCACGCGACGGACGAAGACACGCCGCTCGCCTTCAACGGCGCGAACTCCGTCTCCGTCTCCGACGCGGACGCCGGCGCGTCCCACGTCCGCGTCACGCTGACGGCCGTCAACGGCACCCTGACGCTCGGCGACACGACCGGGCTGATCTTCATGGCCGGCGCCGGCGGCGACGCGCAGTTGATCTTCACCGGCGCGCTCGCCGACGCGAACACGGCCCTCGCCGGACTCACCTTCAACCCGGCGCCTGACTTCAACGGGAGCGCGTCCCTCACCGTCGAGACCGACGACCTCGGCCACACCGGCGAGGGCGGCGCGCGGCAGGACACCGACGCCGTTAACATCACGGTCAACCCCGTCAACGACCCGCCGTCGGCCGCCGGCCAGTCTTTGGCGACCGACGAGGAGACGCCCGTCGGCGTCACCCTCTCGGGCTCCGATCCGGAGACGGCCGCGGCCGGCCTCGCCTTCGCCGTGACGGCGCAGCCCGCGCACGGCTCGCTCTCGGGCGCCGCGCCGAATTTGACCTACACGCCGGCCGACGGCTACGCCGGCCCCGACAGCTTCAAGTTCACCGTCACCGACGCGGGCGACGGCGCGGCCCCGGCGCTCACGAGCGCCGAGGCGACCGTCTCGGTCAACGTCGCCTCCGTGCCCGACATCTTCGCCCGCGACGCGCGCGCGGCCGAGCCGAAGTCGGGCGAGACGCCGATGCTCTTCACCGTGACGCTCGAACGCGCGCCGGCCTCGACCGTCACCGTCGACTTCGCCACCGCCTCCGGGCCGGCGGGCGCGGGCGCGGCGACCGAGGGCGGCGACTACACGGCGCGCGCCGGCACGCTCACCTTCGCGCCGGGGCAGAGGGTGCAGACCGTCTCCGTCCCGGTCCTCCACGACAGCCAGACCGAGCCGGACGAGACGTTCCGACTGACTCTCTCGAACGCCTCGGGCGGCCGCATCGTCAGGGGCGCGGCCACCGGCGAGATCACCACCTCGTCCGCGGCGGGCGCGGTTCTCATCAGCGAGCTGCGCACGTTCGGGCCGGGCGCGGGCAACCTCAACGGCGACCAGTTCGTCGAGGTCTACAACAACAGCGACTCGCCCGTCACCGTCTCGACCGCCGACGGCTCGCCCGGCTGGGGCCTCTTCAAGGCGGGCGCCGACTGCGACGCGACGCCCGTCCTCGTCGGCACGATCCCTAACGACACCGTCATCCCGGCGCGCGGCCATTTCCTCTTCGCCGGCCCCGACTACTCGCTCGCCGACTACGGCGGGGCGGGCGCGGCCGAAGGCGACGCGGGGTTGGAGCAGGCCGTCGAGCCGAACCGCGGCGTCGGCCTCTTCCGCACGACCGACGCCGGCAACCTCTCGTCCGTGACGAGGCTCGACGCGGTCGGCTTCGGCGCGGGCGCGTCGAACAACTGCGCGCTGCTGCGCGAGGGCAACGGCTTGGGCGAACTCGCCGCCAACGTGAGCGCGCTCGGCCAGCACAGCTTCTTCCGCAAGCTGTGCGACTTCGTCGGCGGCAAGGGCTGCCAGACCAACGGCACGCCGAAGGACACGCAGGACAACGCCAGCGACTTCGCCTTCGCCGACACCAACGGCACGCAGGTCGTCGGCGTCGGCCACCTCCTCGGCGCGCCGGGGCCGGAGAACCTCGACAGCCCCCGGCAGACCAACCTCATCACGGCGGCGCTGCTCGACGGCTCGCTGGGCGGCGCCGTGCCCCCGAACCGCGTGCGCGACCACTCGGACGTGATCCCCGGCGTGGCCGACGCCGGCACGATGTCGATCCGCCGCCGGGTCATTAACAACACGGGCGCGCCGGTCTCCCGCCTGCGCTTCCGCATCTCCGAGATGACCACCTACCCGGCGACGGCGGGCGCGGCCGACATGCGCGCGCTCGACTCGGTCTCCGTCTCGGGCGTCAACATCACGAACGACTCGGGCACTTGCGGAGGCCCCGCGTCCTGCGCCGTCACCGTCGGGGGCACGACGCTGGAGCAGGAGCCGAACCAGCCCGCGGGCGGCGGCCTGAACGCGACGCTGACCGTGACGCTCGGCACGCCTCTGGCGGCCGGCGACCACGTCCTCGTCCACTTCCGCCTCGGCGTCAAGCAGACCGGCCTCTTCCGCTTCTACATCGTCACCGAGACGCTGCCGTAAGCGGGAGGGCTTGAGGCTTAAGGCCAGAGGCTGGCGGAAGTTGATTCTTCCGCCAGCCTCTTTGTCTACCGCCGCCCGCTTCGCGTCCGGGCCGCCGCCCCGACCGGCCTCAACCCCCGGCCCCCCAAGCCGTCACCCGAGCCACTGCAACACGTCGTCGCCGCCGCCGGGGCGCGCGCCGCCGACGACGCCGATGAAGTAGTCTTCGAGCGAGAGCGCGCCGCCCGCCCCGTCGCCGCCGACGCTGATGCCGCGCCGCAGTTCGTCGAGCGGGCCGGAGGCCGCCAACCGCCCCTCGCTGATGATGGCGATGTCGGTGCAGAGCCGCTCGACGATCTCAAGGACGTGCGAGGTGAGGAAGACGGTCAGGCCGCGCGCGGTGAGTCGCAGCAGGAGGTCTTTCAAAGTCCGCGAGGCGATGGCGTCCACGCCCTCGAACGGCTCGTCGAGGAAGAGGATTTCGGGCCGGTGGATGAGCGCGCACGCGAGCGAGAGTTTCTTCTTCATCCCGTGCGAGTATTCGACGACGAGCTTGCGCGGCTCCGCGTCCAGCTCCATCAGCTCCAGAAGCTCGCGCGAGCGCCCGGCGATCTCGGCGCGCCCCAGCCCGTACATCCGCCCCGTGAACGCCAGCATCTCCGCGCCCGTCAGGCGCTCGAAGAGGTTCAGGTCTTCGGGCACGACGCCGATGCGGCGTTTGACTTCGAGCGGCTCGGCGGCGAGGTCGCGCCCGAGCACGACGACGCGCCCCTCGGTCGGCGCGAGCAGCCCCGTCAGCATCTTGATGGTCGTGGACTTCCCCGCCCCGTTCGGCCCGAGGAAGCCGAAGAGGGCCCCGGCCCGCACGCGCAGGTCGACGTGATCGACGGCCGTGAAATCCCCGAACCGGCGCACCAGCCCGAACGTCTCGACGGCCGCCGCCCCGCCGCCCCTCTCCCCGCCGGCTCCGCTCTCCATGCCGCCTTTGTAAGCGCCCGGCCCGCGCACGGTCAAGCGGCGGCCGGCGAAGTGTTAGACGCCGCGCGGCTTCTGATGTAACTTATCGCGCATGTTCTGCTCGGGCTGCGGGGCCGCAGACCAAAGCGCCAACTCCTACTGCCGCCGCTGCGGCACGTACCTGCAAGACCCTTCGCCGTGGCGTCGCCGCGACAGCCCCGAGCGGGCCGCCCTCTGGCTCGCCGTCGTCAGCGTCCCCGCCTTCCTCTTCTGCCTCGCCCTGATGTTCATCATCTTCCGCATCACCGTGCGGGGCGGCGGCCCGGCTTACTTCATCATCTCCTACGGCCTCTGCGGCGGCCTCGGCGGCTTCTCGGTCGCCTGCTTCTTCTACGGCCTCCGCCTGCGCCGCCGCTTCCTCAACGCCCGCGGGCCGGTTAACACTCTGAGTCAGGGGGAGGCCGACACCGCGCGTCTGCCGCCCGCGAGCGCCGGGCCGGAGGCCGAGACCGCCCTGCTCGAAACGAAACCCGAAGCGGCGGGCCGACGCGCGGACGGCGCGCGCGAGGACGGGGTGAGACAGGATGTCAGTCGTTCGCGCTGAAACGCCGGCCGACCGCGAGGCCGTGCGGCTGGTGAACGAGCGGGCGTTCGGGGGGCCGGCCGAAGCCGACTTGGTGGACGCGCTGCGCGAGAGTGGCGCGCCGCGCGTCTCGCTCGTCGCGGAGGTCGAAGGCCGGGTCGTCGGCCACATCTTCTTCAGCCCCGTGTCGATCGAATCGGAAGCGGGCGCGTGGGGCGCGTTCGCGCTGGGGCCGATGGGCGTGCTGCCGGAGTTTCAGAGGCGGGGCGTGGGGTCTGAGCTGATCCGGCGCGGTCTGGAGGAGTGCCGGCGCGCGGGGCAGGAGGTCGTCTTCGTCCTCGGCCACGCGGACTACTACCCGCGCTTCGGCTTCCGCCCCGCGGCGTCTCGGGGACTGCGCTGCGAGTACCCCGTGCCCGCGGAGGTCTTCATGGTGGCGGAGTTGCGCGAGGGCGCGCTGGCCGGCCGCACCGGCCTCGTTAAGTACCGCCCCGAGTTCGGCGGCGTGTGAAGGACGGGCGTCGGGTTTCGGGTGTGGGCGACTCGCCTTCCGCCCGACACCCGTCACCCTTCGCATTCCTGTGATAGATTTGGCGGCGGACTCTGTTGGTTTCGATTTTTCGCGTCGGGGGGTTTGGCGGGCATGAGGAGATCGGTCGGGCGCGGCGTGGCGGCGCTGTTGATGCTGGCGGCGTGCGCGGGCGTGGGTCTGAGGGCACAGGGCCGGAGGGCGGGGGCCGGCGCGGAGTCGGGCCTGACGGGCGTCTACCGCATCAACATCGGGGAGAGCGATAAGCTTTACACGGTGGTCGAGGGCGCGTCGTCAGACCTCCCCTTCGGCGAGCAGCAGCGCTTCTTCATAGACCTCGCCGTGCGACTGACGCCGCCCGACCTGATCGCCATCGAGCGGCGGGGGCGGCGCGTCACCATCGGCTCGTCGCGCTCGTCGCGCGTCACGCTCGTGGCCGACGGCGTCGGCCACTCCGAGCGCGCGGCGGACGGCCGCGCCGTCTACTCGCGCACCGCGCTCGAAGGCGGGAAGCTGGTCTTCACCTCGCGCGGCCGCGCCGAGGACAACTTCACGGTCATCTTCGCGCCCGCGGACGGGGGCCGCCGCCTGCGCGTCACGCGCCGCATCTCGGCCGAGAACCTGAGCGAGCCGGTCGTCATCCAGACCGTCTACGACAAAATCTCCGAGTCGGCCCGCTGGGACATCTACGGCGAGCCGCTGCTGGCGCGCAACGAGGCGGCGCGCGGCGACGGCGAGGCGCGCGACGACGTGGAGCCGTCGCGCGGGCGCGCTTCCGCACCGCCGACGGCCGTGCGGGCCGGGGCGTCCGGCTCGATGCGGGCCGAGGCCGGCGCGCTCACGGACGCCCTCGACGAGTGGGTCAGGGCGACCAACGCGCAAGACCTCGCGCGGCAGATGGACTTCTACATGCCGCGCCTCGAAGCCTTCTACCTCGCGCGCAACGTGACGCGCGACTTCGTCCGCGCC
>DATMVI010000499.1:0-2691 GCA_035563275.1 Pyrinomonadaceae bacterium | reverse complement strand
GGGCGCGTCGGCGGCCGGCGAGGCGCTCGACCTCTCGGGGCTGACGCTCGCGCCCGGCTTCGTGGACGTACACATCCACGGCGCGGTCGGCGTGGACACGATGGCGGCCGGCGCGGAAGACCTGCGCGCGGTCGCGCGCTTCCTCGCCACGCGCGGCGTGACGGCGTGGCTGCCGACGTTCGTCCCCGCGCCCGAAGAGGACTACCGCCGCGCCGTCGAAGCCGTTGACGAGCTGATGCGCGGACAGGAGGCGGGGCCCGCGGCGGCGCGCGCCGTCGGCGTCCACTACGAAGGCCCGTTCGTCAACGAGCGCCAGTGCGGCGCGCTCCGCACGCGGTTCTTCCGCACGCACACGCGGCCGGAAGATTTCGACACGCTGCCGACGCCCGGGGCCGCGGGCGCGGTGCGCATGATGACGCTCGCGCCCGAGGTCGAGGGCGGCGTCCGACTCGTCGGCGAACTCGCGCGGCGCGGCTGGGTGATTTCGATCGGCCACACGCGGGCCGACGCGGAAGTGCTCGAACAGGCGCGGCTCGCCGGGGCGCGCCACATGACGCACTTCCCCAACGCCATGTCGCCGCTCCACCACCGCGCGCCCGGCCCCGTCGGCTGGGGCCTGCTCAGCGACGACGTGACCGTGGACGTGATCGCCGACGGCGTCCACAGCCACCCCGACCTGCTCCGCCTCGTCCTGCGCTGCAAGACGCCCGCGCGCGTCTCGCTCATCAGCGACGCGGTCGCGCCCTCGGGCCTCGGCGACGGGAGTTACGAGGTCTGGGGCGAGACGATCAAGGTCGAGGGCGGGCGCACGAGCAACGCGCGCGGGAGCATCGCCGGCTCCGTCATCACCCTGCTCGACGCCGCGCGCCTCGTCTCGACCCTCGGCGTCGCCCCGCACGAACTGGCCCTCATGGCCTCGCTCAACCCCGCGCGCCTGCTCGGCCTCGACGGCGACTGCGGCTCCGTCGAGGAAGGGAAGCGCGCCGACCTCGTCGCCCTCGACGCCGAAGGCCGCCCGCGCCTCACCCTCGTCGGCGGCCGCGTCGCCTTCTCCCGGCTCTAAACAGTCGGAGCCCAGACCGCCGCGGCCCCCGCGCCCATCCCACGCCCGCGCAGCCTCCGCGCCCTCCCCAGACATTTATCAAAAAGTTCGCCGCCGACGCGTGGGGTTGATTCACCCCGCCGCGAAATTCCGCGTTACGTCCTGAGGCGTCTGAATTCCGGCCGGCGCCCCCGACGACGGCACCACCGCCGTCAACATACCCACCAGCAAGGGGAAACGACCTCGCGCGAAAAGGAGAAAGTCCATGCGTCATCAGAAAATCAAGCGGGCCGCCGCGCTGGCCGTCCTCATCGCCGTCGCCGCCCTCGTCGCCTTCGGGCGCGTCAACAACGACCCCCCCACCGACCAGCAGAGGGAGTTCGCCGAGCAGACGGCCGACCTCCTCCAGAACGAGGTCTTCGCCGCGCTGCTTCAGGAGTTCGGCGAGACCACCCCGGAGAACGTGGAGCAGGGCAAGCAGGCCATCTCGCTCATCTTCCACGACGCGAACAGGGACATCAGGCTCATCGGCAGCTTCAACCCGCTCCTCGGCGGGAACAACAACATCCCGAGCGACCCGTTCGAGCAGGAGTCGCTGGCGCTCGCGCTTCAGGGCAGGCCGAACACCACCGTCGAGCGCCACGGCAACCGCTGGTACTACCGCCGCTCAATCGCGCTGAGCAACGCCATACACACGAGCTGCGCGCTCTGCCACACGAACTTCACCCCCGAGTTCTTCGAGCAGACGAATAACCCCGGCCAGTGGGTGGGCGCGCTCACGCTGCGCGTGCCGGTCAAAACGGACTAACCGCCGCGCGCCCCGTCGGGGCGGACGGTCAAGAGGTCGAACGTCGCCGGGCCGCGGCGCCCGCGACGCGGACGGGCGCCGCCGGAGTTGACGAAACCCCGGCGGCGCCCGTTCACCCGAATCAGTCGTAAAAACCGGCCCGGCGGTAGGACTCGTCGAGCAGTTCGACGGGGTGGCAGACGCGGAGGCGCATCCCGGCGAGGCGCGCGCCCGCGGCGAGTTGCATGTGGCAGCCGGGGTTGCCGGTGGCCAGCACGCCCGCGCCCGTCTCGCGGACGCTGGCGAGCTTGTCGGCGAGGATGCGCGCGGAGAGCCCCGGCTCCGTGAGGTTGTAGACGCCCGCGCCGCCGCAGCACACCTCCGCGCCCGCGAGCGGGACTTGTTCGAGGCCGCGGGCCGCGCCGAGCACGCGCAGGGGCTCGACGGCCGCGCGCTGCCCGTGCAGCAGGTGGCACGAGGCGTCGTAGGTCACGCGCGCGCCCCCGAGCGACGCGCCCTCGCGCATCTCGCCCGCGGCGAGTTGCTGGCTCACGTCGCGCACGCGCGCGGCGAAGGCCCGCGCCCGCTCGGCGTACTCGGCGTCGGCGGCGAGCAGGTGCGGGTAGGTGAGCAGCATCGCGCCGCACCCGCCCGCGTTCGTGACCACGCCCGCCGCGGACTCTTCGCCGAAGGCCGCGACGTTGCGGCGCGCGAGACGGCGCGCGCCTTCGAGGTCGCCCGCGTGCGCGTGCAGCGCGCCGCAGCAGACCTGTCCGCCCGGCCTCTCGACCGCGTAGCCGTTGGCCGCCAGCACCCGCTCCGTCGCGCGGTTGACGCGCGCGAACAGCCCCTCGGTCACGCA
>DATMVI010000498.1:0-4386 GCA_035563275.1 Pyrinomonadaceae bacterium | reverse complement strand
GTCCGTCAGGCCGAGGCGCGTCTGGGGCTCGGCGCGGGCGGCGGCTTCGACGCCGCGTCGGTGCCGGAAGCGCTCGCGGCGCGCGACCAGTTGGAGTCGGCCGAGGCGGCGGCGCGCCTCGCCGAGACGAACGCGCGCCGCTACGCGAACCTCTTGGAGACGGGCGACGCGGCGCGCAGCGTCTACGATCAGGCGCGCACGCAGGCCGAGACTTCGCGCGCGCAGGCCAACGCCGCGCGCCGGCAGTACGAGGCGGCGCTCAACGCCGCGCGCCAGAGCAATCAGGGCATCGAGGGGGCGCGGGCCGCGCTCGAAGGCGCGCAGGCGCAGGTCGCGCTCGCGCAGAAGGCCGTGGCCGACACGGTCATCACCGCGCCCATCTCCGGCTACGTCAGCGAGCGCCCCGTCGCCGTCGGCGAGTACGTCACGCCCGCCTCGAAGATCGCGACCGTCCTCCGCACCAGCCCGATCAAGCTGCGCCTGCAAGTGCCGGAGCTTGAGGCCGCGCGCGTCCGTCAGGGCATGGGCGTCTCGGTGGGCGTGGACGCCTACCCCGAGCGGCAGTTCGCCGGGCAGGTGACGGCGATCAACCCCGCCATCGACCCGACCTCGCGCGCCATCACCGTCGAGGCCGACGTGGCCAACGCCGAGAACCTCCTGCGGCCGGGCATGTTCGCCACCGCCCGCGTCGCGCAGCCCGGCGGCGGGCAGGCCGTCTACGTCCCGCAGTCGGCCGTGCAGTTCGACGCCAACACCAACGCCTCGCGCGTCTTCGTCGTCGAGCCGAACGGCACGGCCCGCCTCGTCGTCGTGCAGGTCGGCGAGCAGGAGGGCGACGCGGTGCGGGTCACCTCGGGCCTCGCGGGCGGCGAGACGCTGGCCACCAGCGGCCTCGAACAACTTTACGAAGGCGCGGCGGTGCAGGCGCAGTAGCCGGTAGACAGCAGCCAGCAGACGGTAGCGCCCCGCGTTATTTCTGCCGACACTCTCAAGCTTCGTGAGAGAAGTTTTTTCTACTGGCTACTGGCTACTCTTTGGAGTTTCCCGATGCAGAAGTTAGCCGAAATTTGTGTGCGCCGGCCCGTCTTCGCGACGATGCTGATTCTGGCGCTGACGGTCGTCGGCGGGTTCGCCTTCTTCAGCTTGGGCGTTGACCGCTTCCCCAAGATCGACCTGCCCATCGTCGCCGTCGTGACGGTCAACCCCGGCGCGGCCCCGCAGGAGATCGAGACCGAGATCACCGACCGCATCGAGGGCGCGGTCAACACCGTCTCCGGCATCGACGAGCTGCGCTCGACCTCGGTCGAGGGGCTCTCGCAGGTCTTCATCACCTTCGACCTGTCGAAGGACGTGAACGTGGCCGCGCAGGAGGTGCGCGACAAGATCGAGACCGTCCTGCGCCAACTGCCCGAGACGGCCGAGCAGCCGACCGTCCAGAAGCTCGACCCCGACGCCGCGCCCATCATCATGTACGCGGTGAGCGCGCCGCGCTCGTCGCTCGAAGTCACCGAGATCGTCAGGAACGAGGTCAAGGAGCGGCTGGAGTCCGTCAACGGCGTCGGCGAGGCGGTCATCTACGGCGGGCGCGAGCGGGAGATTCAGGTCTTCGTCAACCCCGACCGCCTGCGCGCCTACAACATGACCGTGGGCGACGTGGCCAACGCGCTGCGCCAGCAGAACATGGAGCTGCCCGGCGGGCGCATCGACGAGGGCGCGCAGGAGTTGACCGTGCGCACGCTCGGCCGCGTCGTCAGGCCCGAGCAGTTCGGCGACATCATCATCTCGAACAAGGGCGGCTACCCGGTCAAGGTCAGGGACGTGGGCCACGTCGAGGACAGCGGCGTCGAGCCGCGCACCGCCGCCTCCCTGAACGGCACGGCCTCGGTCGTGGTGGCCGTGCGCAAGCAGTCGGGCACGAACACGGCGGCCATCGCCGACGCCATCAAGGAGCGCGTCGCCGAGATTCGGCCGCTGCTGCCGAAGGACTTCGAGGTCAGGCTCATCCGCGACCAGTCGGAGTTCATCAAGGCGAGCCTCCACGCCATCGAGGAGCACCTGATCGTCGGCGGCCTGCTCGCGGCCGTCGTCGTCTTCCTCTTCCTCTGGAACTTCCGCTCGACGGTCATCGCGGCCGTCGCCATCCCGACCTCCATCATCGCGGCCTTCGGCGTGATGGCCGCGCTCGACTACACGCTCAACCAGATGACGATGCTCTCCCTGACCCTGATGGTCGGCATCGTGATCGACGACGCCATCGTGGTGCTCGAGAACATCTACCGCTTCATCGAAGAGAAGGGCATGACGCCCTTCGAGGCGGCCATCGAGGGCACGCGCGAGATCGGCCTCGCCGTCATGGCGACGACGCTCTCGCTGCTCGCCGTCTTCGTGCCCGTCGGCTTCATGGGCGGCATCGTCGGCCGCTTCATGTCGAGCTTCGGCCTGACCGCGGCGGCGGCCATCGCCGTCTCGCTCATCGTCTCCTTCACCCTGACGCCGATGCTCGCGGCCCGCTGGATCAAGGTCGGGAAGGGCAAGGAGGGGGCGGGGGGTGACGGGGCCGCGGCGGCGCAAGACCATCCCGGCGAAGCCCCGCGCGGGCACTCGACGAAGGAAGAGGGCTGGTACAGGCACGTCGACCGCGTCTACACGTGGATGCTGCGCTGGTCGATGGCGCACCGCTGGGCCGTCGTCACGGCCTGCGCCGTGGCGGTCGTCTCCATCGTGCCGCTCTTCATGCTGGCGGGCCTCAACTTCACGCCGGAGGAGGACGAGTCGCAGTTCGAGATTCAGGTGCGCGCGCCCGAGGGCACGAGCCTCGCGGCCACGCAGTCGGTGATGGAGCGCATCGCGCGCGACGTGCGCGAGCAACTCCCCGGCGTCGACAGCACTTTGACGGTCGCCGGCTTCGGCGCGCAGCAGGTCGTCAACAACGGCACGGTCTTCGTCCGCCTCAAGTCGCTCGACGAGCGCGAAGTCTCGCAGGGCGAACTCATCCGCCGGGCGCGCCGGATCGTCGCCGAGTACCCGCAGAACCTGACCACCTCGGTGCAGCCGGTGGCGGCCATCGGCGGCGGCGGGCGCAACTCGGCCGTGCAGTACATCGTCCGCGGGCCGGACTTGCGGAGGCTCGAAGAGTACTCGGCGCGGCTGCTCGAACACATGAAGCGAGACCCGAACATGGTGGACGCCGACCGCAGCCTCATCCCCGGCAAGCCCGAGGTGCGCGTCTCCATCGACCGCCAGCGCGCCGGCGACGCGGGCGTCCGCGTCTCGGACGTCTCGCAGGCTTTGAACATCCTCGTCGCCGGGCAGGAGGTGACGACGTTCAATCAGGGCACGGACCAGTTCGACGTGCGCGTGCGCGCGCAGGGCGAGTTCCGCCGCGACCCCGAAAGCTTGCGCCGCATCACCGTGCCGACCGCGCAGGGCGGGACGGTCGGGCTCGAAAGCCTCGTGCGTCTGGAGAAGAGCACCGGCCCGGCGGCCATCGACCGCCTCAGCCGCCAGAGGCAGGTGACGATGTACGCCAACGTGCCGCCGGGCGGCTCGCAGTCCGAGGCGCTCGAATCCATCGAGGCGTTCGTCGCCGGGATGAACATGGAGCCGGGCTATCAGGGCGGGCTGTCGGGCCAGTCGAAGGAGTTGGGCCGCGCCGGCTTCTACTTCATGCTCGCCTTCGCGCTCTCGTTCATCTTCATGTACATGGTGCTGGCTGCGCAGTTCGAGTCGTTCGTCCACCCGGTGACGATCCTGCTCACGCTGCCGCTCTCGATCCCGTTCGCGCTGCTCTCGACGTTCATCGCCGGGCAGTCGCTCAACATCTTCTCGATGCTCGGCATCCTGCTGCTCTTCGGCGTGGTGAAGAAGAACGCGATCCTGCAAATCGACCACACGAACGAGCTGCGCTCGCACGGCATGGGCCGCTACGAGGCCATCATCAAGGCCAACCGCGACCGCCTGCGGCCGATCCTGATGACGACCATCGCGCTCGTCGCCGGCATGATCCCGCTCGTCGTCGGCTCGGGGCCGGGCGCGGCCACGAACCGCTCCATCGGCGTCCTCGTCGTCGGCGGGCAGAGTTTGTGTCTGCTGCTCACGCTGCTGGCCGTGCCGGTCTTCTATTCGATCTTCGAGGACTGGGGCGAGTCGCCGCGGTGGGCCGCCGTGGGCGGCCGCTACCGGAGGGCGACGGGCTGGGCCGGCGCCCGCGCCCGCGAAGCCACGGCCGCCGCGCGCGGGATTTTTTCTCGCAATCATCAAAGGGGTAGTCATGTCGAGGGAAGTTCAGGTGATTAACGCTCAGCATTCCGAAGGGCGCGGGGCGCGGGCCGGCAGAGGCCGCGCGCGTCGCCGCGCGGCGTGGCTGCTCGCGGCGGCCCTCTTCGC
>DATMVI010000497.1:0-15374 GCA_035563275.1 Pyrinomonadaceae bacterium | reverse complement strand
CGAGGCGGTCGCCCAGCTCATTAACTCCGTGTCGCGCGCGGTCGCGCCGCCGTCGGCCGCGAGCGCTTCAGTCCCGCCGGCCTGCACGCCGGCCGTCGCGTCGGGGCGGGAGCCGTCCCTGCCGAGCAGCCGCGTCGCCTGCTCGGAGGCGGCCGTCACGCCGGCGACGCCCGCGTCCGCCGCGTCGTCGGCGCTGACGTGGCGCGCCGCCTCGCGCAGCGCCCCGCGCATCTCCTCGGCCGAGCCGTAGCGCGCGGCGGCGCTCTGCGCCATCGAGCGCGTGAGCACGGCCGACACCTCGGCGGGCACGCGCGGGTTAAGCTCGTGGGCCGGGCGCAGGGGGTCGGGCTGACCGTTGAGGACGGCCGTGGCGCGCGCGAGCGCGTCGGGCGGGGTCGCGCCGGCGAGCAGGTGGTAGAGGGTCGCGCCCAGAGAGTAGAGGTCGCTGCGCGGGTCTGTGCCCGCGCCCTGCATCTGCTCGATGGGCGCGTAGTTGAACGAGTAGCCGAAGACGCTGCCCGTGGCCGAGCCGCGCGTCTGGAGCGGCGTGCCCTTCGCCAGCCCGAAGTCGAGCAGGACGATCTGGTTGCGCGGCAGCAGCTTCAAGTTCTGCGGCTTGATGTCGCGGTGGATGACCGAAGGCTCCTGCGTGTGCAGGTATTCGAGCGCGTCGAGCAGTTGGTCGGCCCAGCCCATCACGTCGCGCGCGGGGAAGGGCGCGCGGCGGCGCTTGAGCAGTTCCGAGAGGTCTTCGCCGGGGATGTACTCCATGACGAGGAACTGGCCCTCGCCCTCGTTGAAGTGGTCGCTGACGCGCGGGAGCGCCGCGTGGCGCAGGCGGTTGAGTAGCCGCGCCTCGCGCTCGAAGGCGCGGCGCAGGCCGGGGTCGGCGAAGAAGGTCTCCTTGAGCGCCACGGTGCTGCCGAAGCGCTGGTCGGTGGCGACGTAGACCGCGCCCATCCCGCCCTCGCCGATGCGGCGCTCGACGACGTAACGGTTTTGCAGGACTGTCCCGGGCGCGATCATCGAATGGCTTCCTCGCCGACAAATATACAGGAAAAGCGGCGGCGGGCGACAGGCGTGGCCTCAGCCCTGACGGGGCCACTGGCGCCGGCCGGGGTCGTGCGCCGGCGACGGCCCGGCGGCGTCGGGGCGGTTCAGCTCGCAGAACTTCATCAGCAACTCGAAGACCTCCTCGGTCTTGGCGTCAACGCCGCTGAGGTTCAGGTTGAAGTCCGAGAAGCCGAGCTTGCGGTTGGCCGAGGCCATCGCGCGCTTCACGTTCGACAGCCTGCTCAGATATTTCTCGGGGTCGCGCAGCTCAAGGCTGATGAAGTCGTTGCCGGAGATCGACATGACCCGGGCCGCCACGATGTCGCCCCAGTCTATCCGGCCGACCCCGAGCGTCCGGTCCGCGACGCCGCGCTCGTCGATCACCAGCCGCGGGCGCGCGTCCATGATCTGCCAGATGAAGATGGGGATGCCCGAGCCGAAGAAGATGATGGCGACCCAGCCGAACCAGTTGCCCTTCGCGAGCATGGCGACGCCGGCGACGACGAAGCCGACGGAGGCGATCAGCAGCAGCACGTGCTTCCAGCGCGAACTCTTGATGGTTAACTTTTCCATGTGACCCTCAACCGGCCGCGCCCGCCCGCGAACCTCACCCGCCCGTCAGCACCGCGAGCATCGCGTCGTGGACGAGGCCGTTGGAGGCGGCGACGGGCGGGCGGTAGATGTCGAAGGGCGTGCCGTCGTAGTGCGTGACGCGGCCGCCGGCCTCGGCGACGAGGAGGACGCCGGCGGCCACATCCCACGGGCGCAGGCCCTCCTCCCAGAAGCCGTCGAAGCGGCCGGCGGCGACGTAGGCGAGGTCGAGCGCGGCCGAGCCGTCGCGGCGGACGCCCTGCGCGCTCATGATGAAGTTGTGGAAGTGGCGCGCGAACTGGTCGCGCTCGCGCACGTCGTAGGGGAAGCCGGTGCAGAGCAGCGCGCGGTTCAACTCCGCGGTGTCGGAGACGCGGACGGGGCGCGCGTTCAGAGTCGCGCCCGCGCCGCGCTCGGCCGCGAACGTCTCGTCGCGCAGCGGGTCGTGGATGACGCCGAGCACGACCCGGCCCTCGTGTTCGAGCGCGATGGAGACGCAGAAGACCGGGTAGCCGTGCGCGTAGTTGGTCGTGCCGTCGAGCGGGTCGACGATCCACTTGTGGCCGGAGTCGGCCCCGCCGAGCGCGACCACCTCGCCGGCCTCCTCGGCCAGCACGGCGTGGCGCGGGTGGTAGCTGCGGACGCGCTCGACGATGAGCCGCTCGGCCGCGAGGTCGGCCTCGGTGACGAGGTCGATGTCGCCCTTCTGCGAGACCTGAAGCGCGCGGCCGAACTTCTCGGCCAGCACGCGGCCGGCGTCGCGCGCCGTCTGGATGGCGAAGTTGAGCAAGTTGCGGCTTCCCCCTTTCACTCGTAGAGCCGGCGCAGCGCCCCGTCAACCGCGCCGCGCAGAGTCTGGTCAGCCCCCTCTTCGAGGAAGAGGATAGGGCGGGGGCTTCAACGCGGCGGCGCGGCGGAGGCCCCGCGCGCGGCGGCGGGCGCGGCGAGGCGCTCGGAGGCGAGCTTGAGGACTTCGCGCACCTGCCTGTCCCAGTAGGGCCAGTCGTGGCGGCCGGGCAGTTGCCGGTACTCGTGCGGGATTTTCCGTTCGAGGAGGAGCGCGGAGAAGTCTCGGTTGTTGGCGATGAGAAAGTCCTCGGTGCCGCAGTCGAGGTAGAGGTAAGGCAGCGCGGCGACGCGCTCGGGCGCGGCCTCGCGGGCGAGGCGGAAGAGGTCGTTGGCGGCGCGCGTGGGGCTTCCGGCCGGGCCGTAGACGCGCGCGAGCGAGGGGCGGACGAAGGCCGGCAGGCTCTCCGTCGGAACCCACGAGGCCGCGCCCAGCGCGCCGCTCATCGAGGCCGCGAGGGCGAACTTCTCCGGGTGCTTGAAGCCGAACTTGAGCGCGCCGTAGCCGCCCATCGAGAGGCCCGCCACGGCCCGCCCCTCGCGCCCGGCGGCGGTGCGGAAGCGCCGCCCCACGTCGGGCAGCAGCTCCTCGATGAAGTAGCTCTCGAACTTCTCGCGCGGGGCGGTGGCGCTGTCGGTGTACCAGTTGTCGCGCCCTTCGGGGACGACGACGATGAGGCGATGGGCGGCGGCGTGCTCGGCCAGCCGCGCGCGCTCCGAGACCCAGTCGTTCGCGCTCCCGCCCAGCCCGTGCAGGAGGAAGAGGACGGGGTAGCGCGTCTGCTTCGAGGACTCCGCGTGGTAGTCCGCGGGCAGCACGACGTGGTACGGCAGCGCCGCGCCCACCAGCTTGCTCTCGAACGCCACCGTCTCGTGCCGCCGCGCCGCGCTCTGGCCGAAGGCGGCCGGGCCGAACAGCAGGGCCGAGGCGAACAGGAGTGACAGAAAGGCGCGTCGGTCGGTTCTCATAAATTTCGTCGAAGAGTTCGCCGGGTGACTCGGGAACGGTTGTCAAAGCTTTACGTCTCGCCCGCCGCGGCGGCCGCGCGCGCCTCGTCCTCCGCGACCTTGCGCCGCAAGCCTTCGCGGCCGTCGTAGTGGATGAAGGCCGGGAGCATGAGGGCGAGCGCGCCCGTGCCCAGCATGCAGAGGACGCCGCCGGTGACGACCGAGGCGCGCACGCCTAAGAGCGCGGCGGCGACGCCCGCCTCGGCGTTGCCTAAGAGCGGCCCCGTAGTGTAGCTCACCATCTCGATTCCGGCGAGCCGGCCCCGCAGGTGGTCGGGGATGGTCTGGTTCCAGATGGTCATGCGGAACAGGCCGCTCACCATGTCGGCCGCCCCCGCCAGCGCCAAGCAGGCGAGCGCCGGCCACAAACTCCCCGACAGCCCGAAGCCGACGACGGCCGCGCCCCACGCCGCGGCCGCCAGCGCGACCGCGAGGCCGTGGCGGCGGACGCGGCGCGTCCAGCCCGAAGTCAAAGTGGCCGCGAGCGAGCCGACGGCCGGCGCGGCGTAGAGCAGCCCCACCGACGCGCCGCCGAAGCCCTTCGCGATCTCGGGGAAGAGGGCCATCGGCATCCCGAAGAACATCGCGTTCATGTCTATCAGGTAAGTGCCGAGCAGTTCGGGCCGCGAGCGCGCGTAGCGCAGGCCCTCGACGACCGAGCGCAGGCTCGGGCGGTCGGCCCCGGCCGGCGGCGGCACGGCCCGCATCAGCCAGAGTGTCAGGAGCGAGAAGGCGAACGAGACGAAGTCCACGCCGTAGGCGACGGCCGGGCCGTAGGCCGCGAGCAGCAGGCCGCCGGCGGCCGGGCCGGCGATCATGCCGACGTTCGAGCGCAGCGAGTTGAGCGCCGAGACGGCCGGGATCATCTCGGGCGGCACGAGCCGCGGCATGAGCGCTTCGAGCGAGGGCCGTTGCAGCCCGTTCAGCGCCGCGAAGACGGCCGCGCAGGCGAAGAGCGGCCAGACGCGCGGCGCGGCCGAGAGCGAGTTGAGGAGGAGCAGGAGGGTTCCGACGGCGAGGGCGAGTTCGGCGAGGAGCACCATGCGGCGGCGGTCGATGTAGTCGGCCAGCGCGCCGCCGACGAAGGCCGCCACGAAGATGGGCACGAACTCGACGACGCCCATCATCCCGACCGCGAACGAAGACCCCGTCAGCTGGTAGACCTGCCACGGCAGCACGACGAAGGTCATCATCGACCCGAAGAAGGAGACCGACTGCCCCGCGTAGAGCAGGCGGTAGTCGCGCGACGCCAGCAGCGGGCTCACGTCTAAGGCCAGCGCGCGGAAGCGGCGCGGCGCGGGGAGAGGCGGCGGCTCGGCGGCGGCGGCCGGGTCGGGCGTCAGGTGCGTCGCCGCCGCGGCCTGCGTCTCGGCGTGCTGTTCGTCGGCGGGGTTCAAATCAGGCGGGCTCCTCGATGTCGCCCGCCGCGCGGCCCGCCCGCCCCGGCTCCACCTCGTCCCAGATGAGCACGCTGTGAGTCTCTCTGAGCAGGAGCGAGCCGACGACGAAGGTGATGAGGGCGACGGCGATGGGGTAGTAGAGGCCGGCGTAGATGTTGCCCGTCCGGGCCACGACCCACAGCCCGACGAGCGGGAGCAGCCCGCCGAAGACGCCGTTGCCGATGTGGTAGGGGAGCGAGAGCGCCGTGTACCTGATCTTGGCGGGGAAGGCTTCGACGAGGTAAGCCGCGATGGGGCCGTAGACCATCGTCACGAAGATGACCTGCACGAAGACGAGCAGGATCAGCTCCCACGCCGCCGGGTTCGAGACGAGCGACGCGAAGTCCGCGTAAGGCAGAACCTCCGCGGCGGGCCGCAGCTCGCCCCCCACGTCCGTCAGCGGCGTGAGCGAGATGGCGCCCGTCGTCGCGCTCCTCTGCGAGATGGCCGTCACCACGTTCGAGCCGGCCGCGGCCTGCATCGCGCGGTAGATGGGCACGTAGGAGGCGGCGGCGAGCAGGCAGCCGAGCATGATGATCCACTTCCGGCCCACGCGGTCGGAGAGCGCGCCGAAGAGGACGAAGAAGGGCATGCCGAGCAGGAGCGCGATGGCGACGACGTAGTTGGCCGAGGTCGCGTTCACCTTCAGGATGGTTTGCAGGTAGAAGAGCGCGTAGAACTGGCCCGTGTACCAGACGACGCCCTGCCCGGCCGTCGCGCCGAAGAGCGAGACGAGCACGCGCCGGAGGTTGGGCCCGCGGGCGAACGCCTCCTTCAGCGGCCGCGCCGAGGTCATCCCCGCGCCCTTGAGGTGCGCGAAGATGGGCGACTCCTTCATCCTCATGCGGATGTAGAGCGAGACGCCGACCAGCAGGATCGAGATGAGGAACGGCACGCGCCAGCCCCACGCGGCGAACGCCTCCCGGCTCATCGCGTTCTGGACGGCGAGGATGACGGCGAGGGAGAGGAACAGGCCGAGCGTCGCCGTGATCTGGATGAAGCTGGTGTAGAAGCCGCGGCGGCCGTCCGGGACGTGCTCGGCGACGTAGACGGCCGTGCCGCCGTACTCGCCGCCGAGCGCGAGCCCTTGCAGCACGCGGATGACGAGCAGGACGACGGGCGCGGCCACGCCGATGGTCGCGTAGGTCGGCAGCACGCCGATGAGCGCCGTCGCCCCGCCCATGATGAGCAGCGTCACGAGGAAGGCGTACTTGCGCCCGACGAGGTCGCCGATGCGGCCGAAGAAGAGCGCGCCGAACGGGCGCACGACGAACCCGACGGCGAACGTCGAGAGGTACGCGATGAGCGCCAGCGTCTCGTTCCCCTCCGGGTAGAAGAGCGGCGAGATGACGAGCGCCAGACTCCCGAAGATGTAGAAGTCGTACCACTCGATCATCGTCCCCACGGCCGAGGCGGCGATGACCTGCCAGATTTTATAGTCCTGAGCCGTGCCGGCGGCGGGCGTCCGGTCGGCGGTCACTTTCGCGGGGGGCTGTGCGGGCATCGTCGGCTTGCACCTTAACGTCAGGCGGCGCGCGCCGCCTGCGCTGATCATGGCAGAACCCTTC
Organism: Pyrinomonadaceae bacterium; assembly: GCA_035563275.1. Classification (GTDB taxonomy): domain Bacteria; phylum Acidobacteriota; class Blastocatellia; order Pyrinomonadales; family Pyrinomonadaceae; genus QHXN01. The sequence continues at coordinate 8,869 of DATMVI010000497.1, read as the reverse complement.
GCGCGCGCGGTTCAGTTGGACTCCGCGCCGCGCCACTCGCCCGGGCCCCTCCTCCCGCCGCCGTCGGGCGCGGCCCCCGGCAATCCTTACCTCGACCCCCAACGCTTCAGCGCGCGGTCACGGCGGCACGCGCTCAGCGGCCGCGCGCGCGAGCTTTCAATCTCCAGCACCCTTCCGGACTCCGGGTCGGCCCGCAGCCGCAGGCACGCGCACCCGTAGCCGTAATGCCCGTTCGTCTCCACCCACTGCTTCGGCCCGAAGTGCGGCCAGTCGCCCTCGGCCTGATGCCCGCCCTGCATCCCGACGACCCACTCCCCGTCGCGGTCTAACAGAGAGGCATTCGCGGGCGTCGGGTTCTCGAACCACCCGCACCGCGTCTCGAACTCCGCGCCCGCGCGCGCCTTCGGCAATTCAGGCCGCTCCCCCGCGAGAGCCACGCCCGCCAACATCAGGCAACCGAGCGCCACCACACGGAACCTGACAAGTCTCTCAGCCATAATTCCCCACCCACATAAAGCTGGCATTTATCGCCCCCTTCGAGGTAATCGAATAAGGCTTGCGCCGGCGCCCGCGTTCCCGCGAAAACCGGCGTGCCTCCGAGAATCTCGTCAGACCGCCGGATTAAATTTGTCTCGGCCATAATTCCTCCACCTTAATCTTCTGCGGTCATACGTACGCGAAGTCTGAATATGCGAATTTTGCATAAGCAGTAGGGCGCTTATAGAATTCTAACGCGGATATGACAGTTTGCAGTTGCATTTGGCCGGTGCGTAAACACTGTAATAGAGGTCGCCGTGAGTATAACAAACAGCGCGGAATGTAAGTACGACAACCTGCTCGCGGATGATTTAACTTGGAAGGCTATTCTTGAGCCGGCTCTGTGTCAGGATTCTGCGGGCGTCGAGGCTCTGGCGCGTCTCTTATTTGCCCTGAAGAGGGCAATCGACAGCGGGCCGGAAGGGGCGATGCGTGCGAGCCAAGCGCTGCTCGACGGTATCGAGTCGGCCTACCTTCACACCGACGCGCACAAGGCCGCGCTCAGACTGTACGTGCTCTCGTTGGAAGGTAATCTAACGCCGCAGGACGAGCCGCTCCAACTCATCAACGCGGCCATTGAAAGGGGCGGGAGCCTCGCGCGTTAGCCGGCGGCGGGCGGGAGAGTCTTAACCGCCGAGGCCGCCGCCGCGCGCCGCCACGTCAAAAACGCTCCTGACCTCGAACGCAATCGGAACCCGCCCCAACTCAGGAGCCGCACTAATCGGTTCCTCACCAATTATCCAGCGGCCAAAGCCGTCTGCGTCAATCATCGCTGGTAGCGCCGGAGGGACAGTACTGAGTTGGCGATGTCCCTGACGGGTTCCATAAACTCTTGACCGCACCATAAACGGGGTTGGAGGTCAGCAGACACTGCACCGGATAGGTATCACCACCGCCCGCCGGCGCACTGTCAGGTATCGTGAAATTCACGCTCGAAGTTGTCCCGCCGTCATCGCTGAGAAGAGCGAACGTATAGTTATTACTGTCGGTCGGGTTCTGGTAGTCGGGAGTGTACTCGTAGATGCAGCTCCCCAGTAAGTAGGAATACTTGCTCGGGTCGGCACTCTGAAGCTGATTCTTCGTAAATGCAGCCTGCTGGCTTTGACTGGGGGCGCAGGAGGAGCCGTACCCGTTACAGGAATTTTCGACGCCAATACCTATTTCAGAGAACCACACAGGGGTATCCGGGAACGCCTGCGCATATTGCGGCAGCCACGATTCAATCGTCACCCCGGACGAGGCCGGCGGGATGGAGCCGGGATTTTGCGGATTGGTGGCCGCCACGTAGCGGGTATCAAAGAAATCATCCGGGAGGCTCGGGATGGTGACTTGCTGGCCGTTGATCGTCGCCGTAAAACTCGTCGTCTGACTGAAGGCCGTTTGTAACTCCTGCGTCGGAGCAATCCCCGGATTGGCAGCAGGCGCAAACGATGTCGGTGATGAGATGGGCAGGACGACACTATCGCCGAGTTGTGATTCCGCGTACAGGATAATCTGGGCGATCTGCGCGATCTGAGCCGCGGACGGCCCCCCTCCCTGATTAAACTCATTAGCAATTGTCCACATTGCCACCTGCGAATAGGGCGTAGTCCCGCCGCCGAGGGTGTAAATCTCCTGCATGATCGCGTACACGCCGTTAGCTCCCCAAGAGCCTATATTCGTGCAGTAGCTATTATTGAACGGAACCGCGACGAAAATCCCCCGGGTGTGACATTCCTGTAGGAAAGACCCATGATCGCGTAGGGCGTCCCAATCATAGAGGTGAAGAAAGTTGATCCCCAGATCGGCCATGTTAGACAGGTCACCCCGCCCGCCGTTTTCCGTAGACCAGATGCCCGTGAAGTCGGTGTTGAAGAAGTCCGTGTCAAAGTACTTCTGCCCGTTCCCCTGATTCCCGACGTAATCGGTCGGAGCAGGTTGGTAGCAGACGCCCTTGATTGGTTTCGGAATGCGGGATGTATTTACGCTCACGAGGTTTCCTTTCCGGGGCTAGAGCCCCTTGCGCAGAGGAGACGGTTAAGTCAGACGCGGAGAAAGCATGCTCCCATGTAAGATGCAGTTCCGCACGTCAGCCCTTAATGACCAAGCCTTAACAGTTCAGCGCCTGACGCATATCAGGCGTACTAGTCGCCGCCGGTAAGTGCGCCCTGTCGGCGGTGCGCGCGCGAGGTCTTAGCCGCCCGCCGGGTTCAGCATCGGAATGTTGACGCCCTTCGTGCGGGCGGTCTCTGCGGCTTCTTCGTAGCCGGCGTCAACGTGGCGGGCGACGCCGAGGCCGGGGTCGTTGGTGAGGACGCGGTTGAGGCGCTTGGACGCCCCGGGCGTGCCGTCGGCGACGGAGACTTGGCCGGCGTGGAGCGAGTAGCCGATGCCGACGCCGCCGCCGTGGTGGAAGGAGACCCAAGAGGCCCCGCTGGCCGTGTTGAGGAGCGCGTTGAGGATCGGCCAGTCGGCGACCGCGTCCGAGCCGTCGCGCATCCCTTCGGTCTCGCGGAAGGGCGAGGCCACCGAGCCGGTGTCGAGGTGGTCGCGGCCGATGGCGACCGGCGCTTGCAGCTCGCCGCGCCTGACGAGGTCGTTAATGGCCTCGCCCATCTCGGCGCGCTCGCCGTAGCCGAGCCAGCAGATGCGCGCGGGCAACCCCTGAAACTGCACGCGCTCGCGGGCGAGGCGCAGCCAGCGGTTGAGCGTGCTGTCGTCGGGGAAGAGTTCGAGGGCGAGGTCGTCGGTGCGGCGGATGTCGGCGGGGTCGCCCGAGAGCGCCACCCAGCGGAAAGGCCCCTTGCCCTCGCAGAAGAGCGGGCGGATGTATTCGGGCACGAAGCCGGGAATCTCGAACGCGTCGGCGCACCCCGCGTCCGAAGCGAACTTGCGGATGTTGTTGCCGTAGTCGAAGGCGACCGCGCCGGCCCGCCGCAAGGCCAGCATGGCTTCGACGTGGCGCGCCATCGAACGGGTCGAGCGTTCGACGTAGCCCCGCGCGTCGGCGCGCCGCAGCCCCTCGGCCTCTTCGAGCGAGAGGCCGGCGGGCACGTAGCCGTTCAGGGGGTCGTGCGCGCTCGTCTGATCCGTGACGGCGTCAACGCGCACGCCGCGGCGGACGAGTTCGGGCAGGACTTCGGCGCAGTTGCCGACGAGGCCGACCGAGACGGCGCGCTTCTGCTCCGCCGCGTCTTCGCAAATCCGCAGGGCCTCGTCCAAGTCGAGCGCGAGGCGGTCGCAGTAGCCCGTGCGGACGCGGCGCTCGATGCGCTCGCGGTCAACGTCTATGCCGAGGAAGACGGCGCCGTTCATCGTCGCCGCGAGCGGCTGCGCGCCGCCCATGCCGCCCATCCCGCCCGAGACGACGAGGCGGCCTTCGAGCGTGCCGCCGAAGTGGCGGTCGGCCATCGCCGCGAACGTCTCGAACGTGCCCTGCACGATGCCCTGCGTGCCGATGTAAATCCAACTGCCCGCGGTCATCTGCCCGTACATCATCAGGCCCTTGCGTTCGAGTTCGTGGAAGTGCTCCCAACTGGCCCACGCGCCGACGAGGTTCGAGTTGGCGATCAGCACGCGGGGCGCGTACTCGTGCGTGCGGAAGACGGCGACGGGCTTGCCGGACTGGACGAGCAGCGTCTCCTCGTCGCCGAGCTGCTGAAGCTCGCGGACGATGGCGTCGAAGGAGCGCCAGTCGCGGGCCGCCTTGCCGCGCCCGCCGTAGACGACGAGGTCTTGCGGGCGCTCGGCCACGTCGGGGTCAAGGTTATTCAGAAGGCAACGCAGGGCGGCCTCCTGATGCCAGCCCTTGCAGTTGAGTCGCGGGCCGCGCGGCGCGCGGACGATTCTGTCGGTGTTCATCGGCCTTATTGTATGATGAGAATTAAGAATCGTGAATCGGGTTGCGGCCTCCTGCGGTTGTCAAAGATGGGTCTGACGGTTCTCATCACGAATGCGCGGTTGGGTTGGCGCGCGGGCACGGAGCTGTACGTGCGCGACGTGGCGCGCGGGCTGCTGGCCCGGGGCCACACGCCCGTCGTCTACAGCCCGCGGCCGGGGAGGCTGGCCGAGGAGATTCGGCGCGAGGGCGTGCCGGTCGTCGACGACCTCGAAAGGCTCTCGGCCCCGCCCGACCTCATCCACGGCCACCACGCCGACGAGACGGCCACCGCCCTGCTGCGCTTCCCCGCCGCGCCCGCCCTCTTCGTCTGCCACGACTGGTTCTCGAAGCGCGACCACCCGCCGGCCTTCCCGCGCCTGCTGCGCTACGTGGCCGTCGATCAGCAGTGCCACGACAAGCTGGTCTTCGAGCACGGCGTGCCGGAAGAGCGCGTGCGCCTGCTTTATCAGTTCGTCGACCTCGAACGCTTCGCCCCGCGGCCGCCCCTGCCCGCGCGGCCGCGGCGCGCCGTCGTGCTGTGCAACTACACGAAGGAGAACGAGCACCTGCGCGCCGCGCGCGAAGCCTGCCGCCGCGCCGGTCTGTCGCTCGACGTGTACGGCATGGGCGTGGGGCGACCGTGCGCCGAGCCGGAGAAGCTCCTGCGCGAGTACGACCTCGTTTTCGCGAAGGGGCGGGCGGCGCTCGAAGCGCTCGCGGTGGGCGCGGCCGTCGTCGTCTACTGGTGGCGGCGGCTGGGGCCTCCGGTGACGGCGGGCGAACTGGAGCGGCTCAGGCGCGACAACTTCGGCGTGCGCGCGATGGGCGGGCAACTGACGCCCGAGGAGTTCGGGCGCGAGGTCGGCCGCGCCGTCGCCGCCTACGACGCGGAAGACGCGGCCGAGGTCTCGCGGCGCGTGCGCGCCTCGGCCGGGATCGACCGGGCCGTGGACGAGTTGGTTTCGCTCTACGAGGAGGTGATCGCGGAGCACGCCGCCGCGCCGTGGCCCGACCCCGAGGCGGAGGCGCGCGCCGCGGCCGGCTACCTGCGCCGCGTCACGCTCGGCTTCGAGGCCGAGCGCCGCGACATCTACGACTCGACGCCCTACCGCCTCACCGAGCGCGTCCTGCGCGCCCCGCTCCTCGGCCGCGCGGCGCGGAGGCTGGCGCGCGCGGCGGCCGGGCGGAAAAAGGATTAGCCGCAGACGCGGAGAAGAAGAAACGATAAAACCCTTGCCGGAGAGTCGAGCCTCGCGTCCGCCGCTCAAGTCTCCGGCGAGGGTCTTTATTCTCGCCTTAGCCTCCGCGCCCCCGCGGCTGATTTCTACCTCGCTTCCAGCTTCATCACCATGCCGTGTTTGGAGCGGAGGAGGTGTTCGGGGAAGACCTGCACGGGGTGGCCGGGGGCGAGGCGCAGCCGCCAGCGGCGCGCGAGCGTGGCGAGGAGCATGACGCCCTCGGTCAGCGCGAAGCCCTCGCCGAGGCAGCGGCGCGGGCCGCCGCCGAAGGGGAAGTAGGCGTAGGCCGGCCGCGACGCTCTGGCCTCGGGCGTGAAGCGCTCGGGGTCGAAGCGCTCGGGGTCGGGGTAGTAGCGCGGGTGGCGGTGCATCGCGTACTGGCAGATGACGACGAGCGAGCCGCGCGGGATGACGTACTCGCCCGCGCGGAAGTCCGCCACGGCCCGCCGCACCAGACGCCACGCCGGCGGGTAGAGTCGCATCGACTCGGAGAGCACCTGCTCGGTGTAACGGAGCCGCCGGAGGTCGTCGAACTCGGCGGCCCGCCCGCCTTCGAGGACGCGTTCGATCTCCTCGTGCAAACGCGCCTCGGCCTCCGGGTGCTGCGAGAGCAGGTAGAACGTCCACATCAGCGCCGTCGCCATCGTGTCGTAGCCGGCGATGAAGATGGTCAGCGCCTCGTCCCACAGCTGCTCGTCGGTGAGGCGGCGGCCGCCCTCCTCGTCGTCCGACGCGAGCAGCAGCATCGAGAGGAGGTCGCCGTGGTCGCGGCCCGTGCGGCGGCGCTCCTCGATGAGGCCGAGGACGACGCGGCGCAGGCGATCCTTGCCCCTGCGGAACCTGACCATGCGCGTGAGCGGCAGGCTCTCCAGAAACCTCGCGAGCGGCAGCTTGAAGGCGCGGTAGCGCGAGACCGCCGCGCGCATCGCCCGCCCGACCTCGTCGGCCTCGGATTCGATGTCGGCGCCGAACAGCGTCTTGCCGACGACGCCGAGCGTGAGGCGCAACATCTCGGGCCAGATGTCGAGCACCTGCCCGTCGCGCCAGCGCGCCGAGCAGCGCTCGCCGCAGGCGACCATCTCGGCGGCGTAGGCGGCGAGGCGCTGGCGGTGGAAGGCCGGCTGGTCGAGCCGGCGGCGCTGGCGGTGCGTCTCGCCCTCGCTCAGCAGCACGCCCTCGCCGAGGAAGCGCTTGGCGCGGCCGCCGCCCCCGCCCTTGAGGAAGTGGTCGTAGTGGCCGGTCAGCACGTCGCGCACGTAGTCGGGGTGGTTGATGAAGTAGACGTGCTCGAAGCCGACGCGGAACGAGCACACGTCGCCGTAGTCGCGCGCGACGGCCGTCATGAAGTGGTGCGGGTCGCGGCGGCTGCGGGCCACCATCGCCCCGAAGAAGCGGTTGCCGCGCGGGCCGGGCGGCACGGCCGCGGCGCGCGCCGCCCGGCCCGCGAAGGCGTCGGGAGCCTCGGTGGACATAATGTTTCTGGTCTTCTCCGTGTCCGCGTTAAGGCGGGGCGCGGCCACCTCAGCCCGCGCCGCCGACCGGCTCGAAGGGGGTGTGGATGATGCCGCCGTCAACGCTGTAGCTGACCTCGCGCGCGCGGCGGAGGATGTCGCACATGGCGCCGAGGTCGGCCCCCGTCGGGACGGCGACCTCCTGCTTCTCGCCGTCCTCCATTTCGAGGACGAGCCACCACATGTTGCGGCCCGGGAACGCTCGCGTGGCGAAACCGACGACTCTGTCAGAAGCCATAAGACCTCCTGAAGAAGTAGTCAGTAGTAGTAGACAGTAGTCAGTAGCGCTCTGCGCTATTGATGCTGACGCTGACGCTGAAGGCCCGACGATGCGACACCGAAGGTCTTTCTACTGACTACTGACTACTGACTACTGACTACTTCTTCTCACTTCTTTTCTCCTGAATGCGCCGGACGACGCGGGTGATGAGGCCGCGTGGCATGAAGCCGACGGCGCGCGCGAGGAGGTTGTTGCGCAGGCCGGGGATGACGACGGACTTGCCGGCCAGCATCCCGCGGTAGCCCGCCTCGGCGACCGCGCGCGCGCTCATCGCGCCGCGGTCGAAAAGCTTCGAGTCGCCCATCCCGGCCGCCGCGACGAAGCCCGTCTCGGTCGGGCCGGGGCAGAGCGCCGAGACGACGACGCCCGTGCCCTCCAACTCGTTCGCGAGCGCCTCGGAGAAGTGGAGCACGTAAGCCTTCGAGGCGTAGTAGACGGCCATCAGCGGGCCGGGCTGGAAGGCGGCCGTCGAGGCCACCTGCATCACGTAGCCGCGCCGCCGCTCGACCATCGCCGGCAGGAACAGCTTCGTCAGGTGCGTCAGCGCCGCGACGTTGACTTGCAGCAAGTCGAGCTCGCTCCGCAGGTCGGTCTCGACGAAAGGGCCGTAAGTGCCGAAGCCCGCGTTGTTGACGAGCGCGTCGACGCGGACGCCCGCGCCTCGCAGCTCGTCGAAAATCTCCTGCGGCGCTTCGGCCCGCGCGAGGTCTTTGGGGATGACGCGGGCGGCGACGCCGCGCTGCGCGCCCAACTCCGAGGCGAGCCGCTCCAGCTTGTCGCGGCTGCGCGCGACGAGGACGAGGTCGTGGCCGTCGGCGGCGAACAGCCGCGCCAGCTCCTCGCCGATGCCGCCCGACGCGCCCGTCACGAGCGCCGTCATCTTCGGCGCGCTCACTGCTCCTCCGGCTTCTGGCACGCGGCGGCGCCGGGGCCGAGCGTGCGTTCGAGGAAGCGCGCGACGCGGCGGTAGGCGATGACGCGGTTCGAGAGCTTGCGGATGCCGTGCCCCTCGTCGGGGAAGCGCAGGTACTCCACGTCGCCGCCGCGCTCGCGGATGGCGCGGACGAACTGGTCGGACTCGGTGATCGGGTCGCGCGGGTCGTTCGCGCCGTGCGAGACGAGGAGCGGCGCGCGGACGTTCGAGACGTGCGTGAGCGGGCTGAGCTGCTTGAAGAACTCGCGGTCAGAGGGGTCTTCGATGTTGCCGTACTCGATGCGGTCGGACGCCTTCAACTGCGGCGAAGCGCCTTCGAGCGCCGTCACCCAGTTCGAGACGCCGACGAAGCTCACGCCGGCGGCGAATTTTTCCGGCAGTTGGGTGAGCGCCGCGTAAGTCATGTAGCCGCCGTAACTCCCGCCCATCACCGCGACCTTCTCGGCGTTGACGGGATGGCCCGACGCGGCGAGCCAGTCAACGGCGGCGGCCATGTCGCGCACGGCATTC
>DATMVI010000496.1:0-3514 GCA_035563275.1 Pyrinomonadaceae bacterium | reverse complement strand
GAGGCGTGCAGCGACTTCATCATCGCCACCAAGATGGTCGAGCAGGGGTTGCGCGCCGTCTACGAGCCGGGGGCGGTCTGCACCGAGCAGACCAACAGCCGCGCCGGCAAGGAGATGAGCATGCGCGTCCGCATCATCGCGCAGACGCTCACAGACCTCTGGCGCCACCGCGCGATGCTCAACCCGCTGCGCGCCGGCTTCTACGCCGTGCAGCTCATCTCGCACAAGGTGATGCGCTACCTCGTGCCCTTCTTCCTGCTGGCGTGCCTCGGCTCGTCGCTCGCGCTGGCGCCGCTGTCGCGCCTCTACGCGGCGGCCGCCGCCGGCCAAGCCATCTTCTACGCGGCGGCCGCGGCAGGCTGGCTGCTCGAACGCGCGGGCCTGCGCGCGCGCCCGCTGGCGCTCCCGCTCTACTTCGTGCTGGCGAACGCGGCCGCGCTCGTCGCCTTCTACAAGTTCGCGCGCGGCGAACGCTACGCCCGCTGGGAGCCGATCCGCGAGGCGGCGAAGGAATTTTAGACTCGGTCGTCGGCCGCCGGTGAAGACACGGCTGGCGGCCGACGACTCTCAATCACGGCTCGAAAATCTTTTATGTGTGGCATCGCGGGATTCGTGGAGGCGGAGGCGGCGGGCGCGGAGTTCGCGCCGGGGCGGGCGGCGCTCATCGACCGGATGTGCCGCCGCATCGCGCACCGCGGGCCGGACGACCAGGGCACGGAGGTGACGGGCCGCGCCGCGCTCGGCATGCGGCGGCTCTCGATCATAGACCTCGCCGGCGGCCGCCAGCCGATGCCGGGCTGCGACCCGCGCGTCACCGTCGTCTTCAACGGCGAGATTTACAACTACCGCGAGTTGCAGCGCGACCTCGAAGCGCGCGGCCACAAGTTCCGCACGCGCTCCGACACCGAGACCATCGCCCACGCCTACGAGGAGTTCGGCGACGCCTGCGTCGAGCGCCTGCGCGGCATGTTCGCCTTCGCCGTCTGGGACGCGCGCACCGAAAGGCTCTTCGCCGCCCGCGACCGCGCCGGCGAGAAACCGCTCTACTACACGCAGACCCCCGGCGGCGCCTTCGTCTTCGGCTCCGAGCTGAAGTGCCTGCTCGAACACCCCGGGGTCGCGCGCGAGGTCGACCCGGCCGCGCTCGACTCCTACCTCACCTTCGGCTACGTGCCCGAGCCGCAGAGCGTCTTCCGTGACATCTTCAAGCTGGAGGCCGGCTGCCGCGTCGTCTTCGAGGGCGGCCGCCACAGGGCCGACGCCTACTGGGACTTCCCCGCGCCACCCTCGCGCGGCGCCGGCGCGACGCGCGGCGAGGATGAGTGCGTCGAGGAACTGCGCGCGCGGCTCGACGAGGCGGTGCGCTCGATGCTGGTCGCGGACGTGCCGCTCGGCGCGTTCCTCTCGGGCGGCGTGGATTCGAGCACGGTCGTCGGCCTGATGAGCCGCGCCACGAACGCCCCCGTCAAGACTTTCTCCATCGGCTTCCGCGAGGACAGCTTCGACGAGTTGAAGTACGCGCGCCTCGCCGCCCGCCACTTTCAGACCGACCACCGCGAGCTGATCGTCACGCCCGAGGTCTGCGGGCTCGTGGACGAGCTCGTCCGCCACTTCGACGAGCCTTTCGCCGACTCGTCCGCCATCCCGACCTATCTGGTGTCGAAGCTGGCGCGCGGGCACGTCAAGGTCGTGCTCTCGGGCGACGGCGGCGACGAGCTGTTCGCGGGCTACACGCGCTACGCCGTCGAGGAGGGCCGCCGCGGCTTCGCGCGCCTGCCGCGCTCGGTGCGCCACGGCCTGATGCGCCCCCTGAGCCGCCGCCTCCCGCACGGCGCGCGCGGCCGCAACTTCCTCCACAACGTCGCGCTCGACCCCGTAGACCGCTACGTGGACAACGTCTCGGTCTTCAACGACCTCCGCAAAGCCTCGCTCTACGCGGCCGACTTCCGCCGCGCGCTCGAAGGCGCGGACTCCCCGGCCGCGCGCTTCCGCAGGCTCGCGGCGCGCGCCGCGGGCGGCGAACACCTCGACGCCCTGCTCTACCTCGACAGCAAGACCTACCTGCCGGGCGACATCCTGACGAAGGTCGACCGCATGAGCATGGCCGTCTCGCTCGAAGCGCGCGTGCCCCTGCTCGACCACCGCCTGATCGAGTTCGCCGCCGGGCTGCCGGCCTCCCTGAAGATGCGCGGCGGCGAGTCGAAGTACGTCTTCCGCCGGGCCGTGCGCGGCCTCGTGCCCGACGAAATCCTCGACCGCCCGAAGCAGGGCTTCGGCGTGCCCATCGTCGAGTGGATCAACCGCGAGCTGCGCGAGCGCATCCGCGACACCTTCGCCGACGCGCGCACGCGGCAGCGCGGCCTCGTCGAGCCCGCCTACGTGGACGTGCTGCTCGCGGAGCACGAGCGCGGGCGGCGCGACCACTCGCACGCCGTCTGGTCGCTCTTCATCCTCGAACTCTGGCACCGCGCCTACGCCGACGAGCCGGCCGGCGCGAGAACCGAAACCGCCCCGCTCGTCGCGGCGGGAATATGAAAGAGTAGACAGTAGACAGTAGTCAGTAGCCAGTAGGCTCTGCGCCGCGGCCGCTGACGCTAACATCCTGACCATTCATTACGAAGGTTTTCCTACTGACTACTGACTACTGACTACTGCTTCCCCATGCCCCGCAGCGTCCTCCAACTCGTCGGCAGCTTCCATCAGGGCGGCTCGGAGCGTCAGGCCGCGCAACTCGCGCGGCTGCTCCACGGCTCGGGGCGCTACCGCGTCCGCGTCGCCTGCCTCAGCCCGGAGGGCGTGCTGCGCGAAGAGGTCGAGCGGCTGGGCCTCGGCGAAATCCCGGCCTACCCCCTGACCTCGTTTTACGACCTGAACGCCGCGCGGCAACTCCGCCGGTTCGTCGCCTTCCTGCGCGCCGAGCGCGTCGCCCTCGTGCAGACGCACGACTTCTACACGAACGTCTTCGGGATGGCGGGCGCGGCGCTGGCCGGCGTCGGGGCGCGCGTCGCCTCGAAGCGCGAGACGGGCGGGATGCGGAGCGGCGCGCAGAGGGCGGCCGAGCGCGCGGCCTACCGGCTGGCGCACGCCGTCGTCGCCAACGCCGAGGCCGTCAGGCGGCAGCTCGTCGCCGAGGGCGTCCCCGGGGGGAAGATCGTCACCGTCTACAACGGGCTCGACGCGGCGCGCGCCGCCGCGCCCGAGGGCTTCCGGCGCGCCGACGCGCTCGCGCGCTTCGGCCTCCCCGGGGGGCGGCGTTTCGTGACGCTCGTCGCCAACCTGCGCCACCCCGTCAAAGACCACCCGACGTTTCTGCGCGCCGCGCGCCGCGTGCGCGAGGCCGTGCCCGACGCCGCCTTCGTCCTCGCCGGCGAGGGCGAGCTGACCGCGGCGACGCGCGGGCTGGCCGACGGCCTCGGCATCGGCCGCGAAGTGTTCTTCACGGGGCGCTGCGAGGAGGTCGCCTCGCTCCTCGCCCTCTCGGACGTGTGCGTGCTCAGCTCCGTGGCCGAGGGCT
>DATMVI010000495.1:0-4141 GCA_035563275.1 Pyrinomonadaceae bacterium | reverse complement strand
GCGCCCACGACCTCCTCCGAGGAGAGTTCCCTCTCGCGGATGGCGCGCGCCAGCCGCGTCGCCGAAGCGTAGATGATTTCGTCCATTGTCATTCTCTCGAAGAAGTAGTCAGTAGTCAGTAGTCAGTAGTCAGTAGAAAAGAGCTTCGGTGTCGAACCGTCAGCGTGTCGGCGTCAGCGCCCATCACGCGGAGCGCTACTGCCTACTGACTACTGTCTACCGCTTTTCACTTCGGCACGTCGAGGGCCGGGTTGCGGGCGAAGAAGCCGCCGGGGATGAGTTTGAAGCCGACGCGCGTGACCGGCATGACGGCCCACTCCTCCGGGCGCGGGACGTGCGTGACGCCGAGCGTGTACCAGACGACCACGTCGGCGCGTTCGAGCGACTCGTTGTCCGAGACGAACCGCGGCAGGCCGTCGCCGCCGCGGCTCTGGTTCGGGTAAGCGCCGGCCGCGTAAGTCTCGCGCGGGTGGTAGCGCGTCGCCCACAAGTGGTAGTTGACGAACTGCGCGCGCCGGCGCGTCAGCGACGAGAGCGCGGCGTACGGGAGCGAGTTCGCGCCGGGGACGAGGATGTAACTGGGGTGGTGGCCGAGCGGGCCGCGCGCGGAAAAATTGGTCACCGTCCAGACCCGCGCCGCCGCCATGTCGAGCAGGCGGCGGCCCTCCGTTTCGTTCCGCAGGACGGTCTCGCGCATCACGAAGCCGTTGAGGTACGGGTTGGCCTCGCCCTCGCCCATCGCCTCGGTGTTCATCTCGGTGACGGAGTTGTCAACGCCGTCCACGTCGAAGTCGAGGCGGAAGTTGAAGAAGTGCTGGTGGTGCGGGGCCACGACGCGCTCGGCGACGAGGTGGCCGGTGGTCTCGGCCGCGTGCGCGTCGCCCGCGCGCCGCTGCGCCACGCCCTTGGCGAGCATGATGCCGGTGAGCGCGAGGTCGACTTCGAGCGAGCCGTCCTGCTTGAAGACGTAGTTGACGGCGTAGTCGTAGTTGCCGATGGTGGCGACGAAGAAGATCACCAGCTCGCGCGCGCGGCGCGTCTCGTTCCGCCCCGAGACGCTGTCGTAGTGCTTCCAGAGGATGCCGCCGTCGCGCTCGTAAATCCCGACGGCGCGCGCGAGCGTGTAAGGCTCGCCGCGGTCGTCGGCGAAGACGGCGTCGAGCAGGCGGGCGTGCTCCGGCGCGTCGAGCTTCGGTTCGAGCGGGCTGGCGAGGCGGCCGACGCTGTACTCGCCCACGTCGAAGGCGGCCCGCCAGCGCCAGTTCGCGTCCGGGTCGCCGTAGGGCACGACCATCTCGGAGAGCGCGGCGCGGTAGAGGACGGGCCGGACGCGGCCGCCGTCCTCGTAGCCGACGGCGTGGAGCACGAGCCCCTCGCGCGGGTGCATCGCGTAACGAAAATTCCACTTCTGCCAGCGCACCTCGTGGCCCGCGAGGCGGAAGCTCGCGCCCTCGGGCTGCGAGGTGACGAGCGGCTTGGGCCGCTCCCTCGTGGCCCCGATCGATTTCTCGTCGAGCCCCTGACTCGGCGGCGGCAGAGGAACCACGCCGGTGTCGAAGACCTCCACGACTCTGCCCGCGCCCGCGTCCACGAGCGCCGTCAGACCTTCGACGGGGCGGCCGTAAAAGTTCGCGTGCTCGTCCTTGAGGTAAGGCAGCGCGCGCAGCAGGCGGCCCGGGCGGTGCGGCGTGACCTGACCGGCGGCCCACACGTCGATGTGAACCTTCTCAACATCCTCGATGCCGCGCCGCCGCAGGGCCTCCCGCCAGCGCGGGTCGGCCCTCACGATCTGCGGCACCGTCTCGTACTCGCCGACGAAGACGAGCGGCTGCACGCCCGGCGCCTCCTGCCACGAGATGACGCGCGAGGCGCGCAGGTCGACGACCGCCTCGAAAGTCTTGTCCCGCTCTCGGTCGAAGACGACGGCCTCGGCCTCGCGCCGGAACGGCGCGCCGGGCTTGTGGCCTAAGACTTCGGCCTTCGGCGGCTCGCGCAGGACGACGGTCGAGAACAACGCGCGCTTCGGGAAGTCGGGCGCGGCCCGCAGCAGGGCGACCGCGCGCTTGATCTCGTCCTCGCCGAGCGGGTCGAGCGGGTGCGCCGGCTCGGCCGCGAGCGCGGGAGGCAAAAAGAGGAGAGACAAAACGAGCCTCGAGAGCCAGCGGGCGAAGAGATGTTTCATCCGTCTCCTTTCGGCTTGACGGGCGCGCGCCGCGCCGGCCCGGCCCGCCGCGTCTAACGCGGCAGCGTCTCGGCCAGAAGGCGCAGGACGTTGCCGCCCATCACGAGCGCCACTTCTTCTTCGCTGAAGCCTTCGGCGAGCAGCGCGTCGGTGACGAGGGGCAGGCCGGTGGCGTCGAAGGGCGTGACGACCGCGCCGTCGAAGTCCGAGCCGAGCGCGATGTGCGCGACGCCCGCGAGGTCGGCGACGTGGCGCGCGGCCCGCGCGATCGCGCGCGCGTCCGTGCCGCACGTCGCCGTCTCCCAGAAGCCCACGCCGACGACGCCGCCCGTGGCCGCCACCGCCCGCACCTGCTCGTCCGAGAGGTTGCGCGCGTTGTCGCACGTCCCGCGCACGCCCGTGTGCGAGACGACGACGGGCCGCGTCGTCATCGCCAGCGCGTCGGCCATCGTCCGCGGGGAGGCGTGGGCCAGATCGACGAGCACGCCGCGCGCCTCCATCCGCCTGATGAGTTCGCGCCCCCGCTCGGTCAGCCCGCCTTTGGCGACGCCGTGCGCCGAGCCGCCCCACTCGTTGTCGAAGAAGTGCGTCGGGGCCATCATGCGGACGCCCGCGTCGAAGAGCGCGTCGAGGTTCTCCAAACGTCCGTCGAGCGCGTGCGCGCCCTCGACGCCGAGCAGCGCCGCGACCGCCTGCGGCTCGCGCCCGCGCCGCTCCACGAAGCGCGCGAGGTCTCCGGCGGTTCTGACGAAGACGAGCTGGCCGCCGGCGCGGGCCTCGGCCTCGCCGAGCCGCCGCGCCTGATGGAGCGCCCTCTCGGTCAGGCTCCCCCACGTCCGCACGGGCCAGCGCTGCGCGACGGCGAGCGGCGTGACGTTGTCCGTGTCGTCGCCCGTGCGCTCGATGTTCATCCCGCGCGGGGCCTTCGTGACGACGGTGAAGAACTGGAGCGCGACGCCGCCCTCGACGAGCCGCGGCAGATCGACGTGGCCGCGCGCGCCGCGCCCGAGCAGGTCTCTGTCCCACAGCAGCGTGTCGGCGTGCAGGTCGGCGACGAAGAGCCTCCGGTGCAGTTCCCTCGCCCGCGCCGAAGCCTCGTACGGCGGCTCGCGCAGCACGCCGTTGAACGAACGCTCGACCGCGCCCGGCACGACGAAGAAGAACAGCCACGCCCCCACCGCGACGACGACGAGGAGCGCGATCAGGAGTTTTCTCTTCATCAACTTTGTGGGAAGTAGACGTTAGGGAAGTAGCCAGTAGTCAGTAGGAAGACCTTCGGCGGCGACTCGTCAGGGTGTTAGCGTCGGCATCATCAGTGCGGAGCCTACTGTCTACTGACTACTGGCTACTGACTACTCTTCCGAAACCACCGTGCGGCAGCCGCCCTCGTGCGCGGCGCGGGCCGCGTCGAGGACGAGTTGTATCTGGTGGCCGTCGTCGAAGGTGGCCGCGCCCTCGACGGCGGTTCGCCCCTCGCGGAGCGCCGCCACGAGTTCGCGCGCGAAGACCGTGAAGCCGCGCGACCACTCGCTGTCGCGCATCCCCCCGGCGAGCGGCGCGCTCTCGGTCTCCGCCTCGCGCCAGCGCCTCTCGCCGACGCGCGCGTGCCACAGCCGGCCCTCGCCCTCGACGCGCAGCGCGCCCCCCGCGCCGAAGACCTCGACCCTGTGCTCCGGGCTGCCGGCCTCGACCACCGAGAGCGAGACGGAGCCGGTCGCCCGGCTCTCGAAGTTGAGGAGCAGGAGGGCCTCGTCGTCGGTCGTCACTGGCCGCGGGCGGCCCTCGGCGTCGGCGCGCTCGGCGATGTGCGTGGTGAGCGCGGCCGAGACGTACGCGACGCGCGCGCCGACGAGCCAGTGCAGCGTGTCCACGGCGTGCGAGCCGATGGCCCCGAGCACGCCGCCGCCCGCGCCCGCGTCAGACCACCAGCTCCACGGGCGCGAGCCGTCGGCCCGCGAG
>DATMVI010000494.1:0-3650 GCA_035563275.1 Pyrinomonadaceae bacterium | reverse complement strand
TCAAAAGCCCGACCGACTCCGGCCCGCGGCGCGCGAGGAGCCAACTGAGCGGCGCGACGCCGACGAGCAGGGCCACGCCGATGCCGGCCCACGCCGCGCGCCAGCCCGCGCCCTGCACCGCCGCCCCCACGGCCGGGAACGCGGCCATGAACCCGACCGTCATCGCCACCGTGTACCACCCCATCGCCTTGCTCAGCCGCCGCTTGAACCACTGGCCCACGAGCGTGATGCTCACCACCGACAGCGCGCTCTGCCCGAACCCGCGCGTGAGCGTCACGAGGACGCAGAGCCAGACCACGCCGCGCGCGCCGCTCATCAGCAGCACCGTCAGGCCGAGCGCGACCACCACGGCCGTCAGGACCGCGCGGCTGCCCCAGCGGTCTAACAGGCGGCCGACGCCCAGCCCGAAGAGCGCGCCCAGAAGCGTCGCCCACAGATTGATCTGCGCGAACTCGACGCGGCCGATCCGCAAATCGCCGAGCAGCGGCTCGGTGATTAAACCCAACCCCTGCGTGCGGCCGGGCAGCGTCGCGACCATCGCCAGCGCCGCGACGCCGACGTTGACCCACCCGTAATAGAGCGGCCGTCGCGCCGCGCCGGCGGGCGGCTTCCTCAGCCGGGCGGCCGTGCTTTCCATAAGTTCTCAGTCGCCAGTCGCCGGTCGTCGGTTAGAGCGAACCGCCGGCGACGAGTTAACCTTTCGCCCCCCCGAACTCCGGCCGGGCGCGGCGCGACCGCGGGGCCGTGACGAGCCAGAGCAACGCCAGCCCGCCGCAGACGGCGACGCCGAGCCAGCGCGCCGGGCCGCGCTCGAAGACGATGGTGCCGTTGAAGACGATGAAGAAGAAGAAGCCGTGCCACGCGTACGTCAGCCAGCGCGGCCGGCGGAGGTGGCCGGCCTCGTCAACCCACCACCAGACCGCGTCGGCGGCCCACGCCAGCGTGAAGGCGTAGCTGACGAAGACGCCGCCGCCGAAGCCCGCGCCCGTCACCCCGCGCGTCTGCCGCGCCGTCTCCGCGAAGGCCGTCGCGTGGCTCCACCCGTAGTGGAAGGCGAAGGCGCAGAGGACGTGCGCGAGAAACCACGCGCAGCCGAACGTCCACGCGACCCGCGCCGTCCGCGACCGGTTCGCATTCCGCCGGGACAGCAGCAGACACGCCGCGCCCCCGGCGTAGCCGAGCAGCGCCAGCCAGATCGTCACCTTCGTCAACGCCTCGCCCATCGCGCCGGCCACTATAGATTGAAGCCGCACGCGCCGGCCACAGCGGGCGCAGATTTTTACGACACTTTTACAGAAAGCGCGTCGGGCGCCGGGCGCCGGGGGAAGACGACCTGCTTTGCCCCGGCGCTCGTCACCTGACACACGCTCTCTCAGGCGCGGCGCAGGCGGACGACTTCGTCGAGGATGTGGTGGGCGGCTTCGAGCTTCGACATGAGCGGGAGCGCGCGCGCGTCTTCGCGGTCGCGCGCGAGGAGGGTGACGGCGTTGGTCTCGGTGTCGAAGCCCGCGCCCTCCCGCGTGAGGTCGTTGGCGACGATAGCGTCGAGGCCCTTGCGGCGCAGCTTGTCGCGCGCGTGCTCGACGACGCGGTCGGTCTCGGCCGCGAAGCCGACGACGAGCAGGCCGTCGCCCCTCGCGGCCGCCACCTCGGCGAGGATGTCCGGCGTCGGCTCAAGCTCAATCGTCAGCGCGTCCTTCGACTTCTTCAGCTTGCGCCCGGCGCGCGCCGCCGGCCGGTAGTCGGCCACCGCGGCGGCGGCGACGAAGACCGTCGCCCCGCCGACTTCCCGCATCACGGCCGCGCGCATCTCCTCGGCCGAGAGCGCGCGCACGACGCGCACGCCCGACGGCGGCGCAGAGGTCGTCGCGCCGGCCACGACCGTCACCTCCGCGCCGCGCGCGCGGGCCGCCTCGGCCACGGCGAAACCCATCCGCCCCGACGAGCGGTTCGAGATGAAGCGCACCGGGTCTAACTCCTCCCGCGTCGCGCCCGTCGTGACGAGCACGCGCTCGCCCGCGAGGTCGCGCGCGCGCGCACCCCCCCCCCGGAGGATGTCGAGCGCGGCGGCGACGATCAGCTCAGGCTCGCTCAGGCGGCCGGGGCCGACCGTGCCGCAGGCCATCTCGCCCGCGTCCGGCTCGACGAAGCGGACGCCGTCGGCGCGCAGCCGCGCGAGGTTGCGCTGCGTCGCCGGGTGCATGAGCATCGTCGTGTTCATCGCCGGGGCGACGAGGACGGGCGCGTGCGAGGCGAGGTAAGTCGAAGTCAGGAAGTCGTCGGCCACGCCGGCGGCGAACTTGGCGATGATGTTGGCGGTGGCCGGGGCGACGACGAAGAGCTCGACCGACTGCGAGAAGGTGATGTGGGCGATGGGGTCTGGGTTGTCGGCGGCGTAGTCGTCCACGACGACGTGCGCGCCCGAGAGCGCGCGGAAGGTGAGCGGCGTGACGAACTCGCAGGCGCGCTTCGTCATCCCGACGCGCACCTCGCAGCCGGCGCGTTGCAGCCCGCGCAAGACCTCGACGGCCTTGTAAGCGGCGATGCCGCCCGCGACGCCGAGCGCCACGCGCCGCCCGTCGAACCCGCGCCGCGAACCTTTCTCAGAGTCGGACGACATAGAAGGCTTTCACCACGCGCCGTGAATGTAGCACCGCGCGCGACGGGCGCGCAATCGGCTCCCGGCCGAGCGCGCCCCGGCGCAGTTGTGCTAAACTGCCGCGCATCACCCCCGACACCCGTTGAAGGCGACACACGGCTTGGGCAGACACTTCATCACAGTCCTGTTGATGTTGGCCGCCGCTTCGGCCGCGGGCGCGCAGAGGTCACGCCGCGCCCCGGCCGCGGAGTCGGAGTTCGGCCCCAACGTCCGCGTCTACCTCGAATACCTGCGCGCCGAGCAGGAGGTCGTGGACGACCGCGTCAGCCGCCGCGAGATCGACCGCGGTTACTACGAACTCAACTCGAACCGCATCCGCGCCCTGCGGCAGGTGGCCCTCCGCATGGCCCGCGCGAGCGAGAACGACTACCTGCCGGAACTCGTCGCCGTCGCGGCCGACGAGTTCGACCAGCTCTTCGAGCCGCCTCTGCCCGCGCCCGCCGAGCTGAGCGAGGGCGAGACGCTCGAATTTAAATTCCGCTACCTCGGCCCGGTCGCGTCGGGCCGCCACAAGTTCTACGTCTTCGCGCGCCTCGACCCCTACGAGCAGGCCGAACTGCGTAAGCAGGCCGGGAAAGAGGCGTCCGGCGCGCACGCGACGACCGCGACGCCCGCGGCCTCCGACCAGACGGGCCGGCCGCGCCGCGTCAACGCGCCCTGAAGCTTTCGGCCCGCGCCGCCCATGCGCCAACCGACCTTTTTCGACCGGGAGAAAACTGACGGGGCCGCGGCCGAACGGCTCGTGCTCTACGCCTTCGGCGAGTTCCAGTCGCGCGGCCTCGTCCTCGCCGAGCGCGAGCTGCCGCTCGACCGCCTGCGCGGGGCGCTCAGGCGCGCCGCCGACTCCTTCGGCGTGGAAGAACTCGGCGACGAGCAGGCGGTCGCCGCCATGTCGGCCCTCGGCGCGCAGGTGCGCCGCGTGCCCTCCTTCTTCGCCAAACACCCTTACCGCGTCACCGTCCCCGCGGCCCTCGCCGGCCGCGCGCGGGAT
>DATMVI010000493.1:0-4881 GCA_035563275.1 Pyrinomonadaceae bacterium | reverse complement strand
CGTCGGCCTTGACCTCGCCGCGCGCGTCGTCGTGCGCGCCGGCCCCGGCGCGCAGAAGGGCGCGGCCGTCCTCGTCGCCGTGCCTCGCGCCGCCCTGTTCAAGCTCAATTCTCATGGGCGGCCTCGTCACCACTTGATGCGCTTGCGCACGCGGTAGCGGATGACGATGGCGACGGCGTTCAGCGACAGCGTCACGACGATCAGGATGAGGCCGGCGCCGGCGGCGTTGACGACGAACGCGGGGTCGGGCCGCGAGACCCAGTTGAACATCTGGATGGGCAGCACCGAGAAGGGCGACGACAGCCACCCGAAGGAGAGGAACGGCGGGCTCGCCTGCACGGGCGGCGGCGGCAGGAACGCGATGAAGGTGAGCGCGCCGATGGTGATGAGCGGGGCCGTCTCGCCGATGGCGCGCGAGAGCGCGATGATGATGCCGGTCAGAGTCCCGCCTATCGAGTACGGCAGCAGGTGGTGGCGCACGACCTGCCACTTCGTCGAGCCCAGCGCGAGCGCCGCCTCGCGGATGCCCTGCGGGATGGTGCGCAGGGCCTCGCGCGTGGCGACGATGACGATGGGCAGGATCAGGAACGCGAGCGTCAGCCCGCCCGTCAGGATGCTCTGGCCGAGGCGGAACTGGTAGACCAGCAGGCCCAGCGCCATCAGCCCGTAGATGATCGAGGGCACGCCGGCGAGGTTCGCGATGTTGATCTCGATGAGGCTCGTCAGCCAGTTCCTGCGCGCGTACTCTTCGAGGTAGACGCCGGCCGCGACGCCCAGCGGCACGGCGGTGAACGCGGTCACGAGCATGATGAGCAGCGTCCCGACCCACGACGAGTAAATCCCGGCGCGCGCCGCGAAGCGCGACGGGAAGGAGGTCAGGAACGCCCAGTCGAGGCGCCCCAGCCCGTCGGCCATGAGGTCTACCAGCAGCGCCCCCAGCGTGACGACGCCGACGAGCGTGCAGGCGACGCCGACGACGTTGAAGACGAAGTCCTGCCGCCTGCGTTTGGCTATGATGCGGGAGAAGTCACTCACCTCAGTACGCCTCCCGGAAGCGCTTGCGCAGGACGTAGCCGCCGATGTTGAAGACCAGCGTCATCAGGAAGAGGACGAGCCCGGCGGCGAAGATCGACTGGTAGCCGATGGAGCCGTGCGGCAGGTCGCCCAAGCTCACCTGCACGATGAAGGCCGTGATGGTCTCGGCCGGCTCGCGCGGGTCTAGGGTCAGGTTGGGCTGCATCCCGGCGGCGATGGCGACGATCATCGTCTCGCCGATGGCGCGCGAGATGGCGAGGACGTAGGAGGCCACGATGCCGGAGAGCGCCGCCGGGTAGACGACGCGCAGCGCCGTGATGATCTTATTCGCGCCCAGCGCGTAGGCCCCCTCGCGCAGCGACATCGGGACGGCGCGCATCGCGTCCTCGCTCAAGCTACTGACGTAGGGGATGATCATGATGCCCATCACGACGCCGGCGCTCAGCATGTTGAAGGTCGGCAGGCCGGGGATGAGCTTTTGCAGGAGCGGCGACATGAACTGGAGGGCGAAGTAGCCGTAGACGACCGTCGGGACGGCGCTCAGGAGTTCGAGCGCCGGCTTGATGACCTCGCGCACCTTCGGGTGCGCGAACTCGCTCAGGTAGATCGCCACGACGGTGCCGACGGGGAGGGCGACGGCGAGCGCGACCATCGTCGTGACCAGCGTCCCGGCGACGAGCGGGAGGATGCCGAAGCGCGGGTTGTTAAAGAGCGGCGTCCAGAGCGTGTCGGTCAGGAAGTCCCAGACGGAAACGTGCGCGAAGAAGGTCGAGGACTCGTAGACGAGGATGCCGACTATCCCGAGGGTGGTGAGCACGGAGGAGAAGGCCGCGAGCATCAGCAGCGACTCGATGAAACGCTCCTTCGCGTACACCCACCTGTTGCCCGAGGTGAGCGGGGCGTCGGCGTCGAGGCGCGGGCGCTCCCCCGCCGCGAGTGACGCCGGGCTGCTGATGCGCTCAAGGTCTTTCATGGTCGCGTCCTCAAGAAGTGTTCAGGGGGCCGGCGGCGGCCCCCCGCGCGGCGGCGCGTCTTACGCCTTCGGCGGCCGCCTCAGAATCTCCTCGACCGGCAGGCCCACCTCCGGGACGCCGCCGAAGCCCGTCCCCGTCTGGTTGTTGCGCAGCCGCTCCGAGGCCATCTGGTAGGCGTTGTCCGGCAGCGGCAGGTATTTCACCTCCCGCGACAGGAGGCCGACGTTCCCGAGGTAGAACTCGACGAACTCCCTGACCTCCGGCTTGTCGAGCGACTTGCGGCTGACGTAGATGAAGAGGGGGCGCGACAGCGGGTTGTACGTCCCCGCGAGGATGTTCTCCGGGCTCGGCAGCACCGGCCCCGCGGTCTTGTTCCTGTCCCACTCGATGCCGACGGCCTTCATCCGCGTGCTGTGCGGCGCGTAGTAGGCGTAAGGGATGTAGCCGAGCGCGAACCTGTTGCCCTCGATGCCCTGCACGAGGACGTTGTCGTCCTCGCTCGCCGTGTAGTCGCCGCGGCTCGACTTAGCTTTGCCGACGACGGCCTCGGTGAAGTAGTCGAAGGTGCCCGAGTCGGAGCCGGCGCCGAAGAGCGCGATCTTCTCGTTGGGCCACTCGGGGCGCACCTGATTCCAGTGCGTGAGCTTCTCCTGCGCGCCCGGCTCCCAGATTCTCCTGAGGTCGGCGATGGTCATCGAAGTCACCCAGTTATTCTCCGGGTGGACGACGACGGTGAGCGCGTCGAAGGCGACGGGCAGCTCGACGAACTCGACGCCGTTCGCCCTCGCCTGCTCCATCTCCTCTGTGAGGATGGGGCGCGAGGCGTTAGCAACGTCGATCTCGCCGCGGACGAACTTCTTGAAGCCCCCGCCGGTGCCCGAGATGCCGACGGTGACGCGCACGGCCCCGCCCTTCTCCTTCTGGAACTCCTCGGCCACGGCCTCGGTGACGGGGAAGACAGTGCTCGACCCGTCGATCTTGATGAGCCGCTCCCCGCCGGCCTGCCCGCCGCCCGCCTGTCCGGCGCCGCCGTTCTGAGTCGGCGCCGCGCAGCCCGCGGTCAGGAGCGCGAAGGCCAGCGCGGCTACAAGGCCCGGCCGGGTGAAGTTTCTCATACGATTTCTCCTCATTAATTGTCGTGGCGATCAAATCTAACTGGCTCACACGCGTATACTTACGGCCGGCCGCGCCCGACACGCCCGGCGCCCTTCCTGACCCGGCCGGGGATCGCGAAATGGTAAGTGTATACGCGCGATGTTACATCTGTCTGAACAACGCCTGAAGGCGGGAAAGTCCGAGGGCGCCCCCGTTCCGGCCGCGCTATTTTGCGGCTTCCCGAGCGCCGCGCGCGTCGGCGAGGCGGTAGCCGACGCTCACCATCGTGTCGATGCGCAGGCCGGCCGACTCCAGAAGTCGGCGCAGGCGGTAGATGTGGACGTGCATGCTCACGGTGTTGAAAGGGTGGCCGTCGCCCCACGCGTACCGCCAGATCTCCTCGGAGGGGACGATGCGGTCGAAGTTACGCGCCAGACGCGAGATGATCAGAAACTCTTTGCGCGTGAGTTTGAGCGGCCGGCCGTCGAGGCTCACGTAGTAGTTGTCGTGCTCGACGCGCAGGAGGCCGTTGTCGAAAATATCCCTCTCGTCCTGACCGCCCGCGGGCGGCGGCAGAACTCTCGGCAATGGTCTCGTCTTCGACGACATAGGTTCGTTGCTCATGACGCCACGGGGCCGTTTTCGTTAGGGCCGTGCCGGCCGGAAGGTCAACCCGCACACCCAGCCTGAGACAGCCGGCGCCGGGGGCGGTGGCCCGACGGGACACCGCCCCCGGCGCGACCGGCCGCCCGCCGCTCAGAACCTCAACCGAGCCCTGAACTGCATGACGCGCGGGCCGCCGACGGTGTTGGTGATGCGCCCGAAGTCGGGGCTCCCCAGCTCGCCGTCGGGGGCCGAGAAGTTGGCCCGGTTGAAGACGTTGAAAACGTCCCAGCCGAGTTCGAGCGCGACCGCCTCGGTGAGCCGCGTGGTCTTCACCAGCCCCAAGTCGAAGCGACTCTGCATCGGGGCGCGCAGGACGTTGCGGCCGAGGCTCCCGCTCTGCCCGAAGGCGGTGCAGATGGCGGCCGGGTTGAAGGCGTCTTCGGTGATGTCCGCGCCCTGCCCGCGCAGGTCGTCGAGCGAGCCGCAGAGCGCGGGCCGCCCGAAGCCGAGGCGGTAGAGGCCGCCGGAGCCGCGCACAAGGTCGAGGTACTGCGGGGCGGCGGTGATCTCGGGCTCCGGCGCGAAGATGCTGTAGGGCGCGCCGGTCTGCGCCTGAAGGAAGCCCGAGAGCTGCCAGCCCGACAGGAGTCTGCCTGCGGAGCCGAAGGTCGGAATCTGGTAGACGAAGTTGAGGCTGAAGCGGTGCGTGCGGTCGAAGTCGGAGACGGCGCGGTTCTCTCCAATCCGGCGCTGGTCGCCCTGAACGACGAAGCCGGTGTTGGGCACGTCGGGCTTGCCCGAGCCGGCCGTCGAGCCGGGGTCGGTCGAGCTGGTGTCGAGGGACTTCGACCACGTGTAGGCCGCGTTGAACTGGAGGCCGCGCGAGAGCCGTTTGGTCAGGCTGAACTGCGCGCCGTGGTAGATCGAGTCGCCGTTCGATTGCAGCAGCAGCGCCTCCGGCACGTTGAAGCCGAGGACGGGGACGCGCGCCTCGAAGTTGATGATCTGACCGCCGCCGAGCGTGTTGCCCGAGCAGGTGATGGGGTTGGCGAGGTTCAGGTCGACGGGCGCGCCCGCCACGCCGCCGAGCGCGCCGCCGGCGCAGGTGGCGGAGTTGCCGACGCGGAACGGGTTGGCGAAGCCGAACGCCCGGCCGAGGCCGCGCTCGCGG
>DATMVI010000492.1:0-3369 GCA_035563275.1 Pyrinomonadaceae bacterium | reverse complement strand
AGTTCGACCGGCACGGCAACGCCTACGTCACGCTCGCCCTCACCGGCGAGGTGCGGAAGATCGCGCCCGACGGCACGCAGACGACCAACCCCTTCAACACGGTGGTGCGCGTCACGCCGGGCGGGGCGGTCGAGGTGCTGCTGACGGCGGCCGACGGCCTCGACGGCCCGA
This sequence comes from Pyrinomonadaceae bacterium, assembly GCA_035563275.1. Lineage (GTDB taxonomy): Bacteria > Acidobacteriota > Blastocatellia > Pyrinomonadales > Pyrinomonadaceae > QHXN01. The sequence continues at coordinate 3,198 of DATMVI010000492.1, read as the reverse complement.
CGGCCGCCGCCTTCGGCGTGCGTGGCGACAACCAGAACCTCTACGTCACCAACGCGGCCTTCCCCTTCTTCCCCGGCCCCGACCCGCGCCGCCCCGGCATCATGCGTGTCCACGTCGGCACCCCCGGCAAGCCGCGGCCGTGACGGAAGGGCTCGAAGGCGGAAGCCCGGCCGCGAGGGGGAACGTCTCAGGCGTCACGAGCAGTCCGGCGGCGGTGCCCGAGACGCCCTCCCCCGCGGCCGGGCTTCCGCCTTAACCCCCCGGTCACCTCGCCGACTTCATCCACTCAAGACATCTTCGCAGGTGCGCGCGCATCGCGTCGGCGGTGTCGTGGTGGATGCGGCCGTGGCCGGGGAGCACCCACTCGAAGCGGTAGTCGAGCAGTCGCCCCATCGAGCGCGTCTGCTCGTCCCACGAATACCAGCAGGCGGTGCGGAAGGCGGTGAGCGTCCCGCGCGCGGGCGACCATGCGAGGTGGTCGCCGGTGAAGAGGTACTTGTCTCGGTAGAGCAGGACGGCGTGGCCGCGCGTGTGGCCGGGGGTGGGGATGAGGGTCAGGTCGGCGTCTAAGGCGACCGGCCCCGCCCCCTCGACGACGCGCTCGACGCCGTAGCGCGCGGCCCCGTCGTCGCGGTGCATGACGCGCGCGGCACCGAAGTGCCGGGCGAAGCGCTCGTGGTCGGCTACGTCGTCGCGGTGCGTGAGGAAGATGGTGCGGACGCCGCCGAGGGCTTCGATCCGCCGGGCGAGCTGGCGGTTGAAGCGGGGCGAATCGACGAGGACGTTGCCGCCCTCGGCCTCGGGCCGCGCGATCAGGTAGCTCCACGCGCCGAAGCTCGACTCGGCCGTGAAGCCGCAGAAGTAGACGTTGGCGTCAAGGCGCTCGGGGAAGGACTCGACGGCCGCGCGCGTGTCGTGCCGCCCCTCGGCGCCGATGCTGCCGGTCGGGCACGTGACTAAGGCTTGCAGCGCGCGGAAGGTCTCGGCCGCGCCCGAGGGCTGGCGGTAGACGCTCGACTGGTCGCCGTGGTCGCGGAAGACTTGCGGCGCGAGCTGCCGGCACGCGTCGCAGTCGATGCAGGTGTCGTCCACGTAAAACTCGCCGGGCACGTTCTCCGCGAGCCGCCTTGCGGGGTTAGCCATAGCAGGCATTTTAGATTTTAGATTTTTGATTTGCGAGTTTACGGTCGGCGCGCGGCCGGCCGGCCCCTCCGAATCGAAAATCAAAAATCGCCGGCCTGAAATTTATTCCCCCAGCCCGTAGAGGAGGATTTCGGAGAGGCGGGACATGGTGTGGAAGGCGGGGTGGTCGGGCGTCCACTCGACGGCGGGCGAGTCGTCGCAGGTGACGGCGAGGGCGATGCGGCCGCGCGGGTGGTAGATGATGCCGACGTTGGCGCGCAGCGCGTCGAGCGCGCCCGACTTCGTCGCCCTCGGGACTTGCCACAGCGCGCGCCAGATGCCGCTGCGCTCCTGCTCGCGCTTCATCAGCTCCAGCATCTCTTTCGAGGCGGCGGGGCCGACCACTTCGCCGCGCTCCAGCTTCTCCATGAGCGCGACCATCTCGCGCGGCGTGGTGCGGCCGAGGCCGAAGCGCTTGCCGGCCTCAAGCTTCCCCTCGGCGCTCTCGCCGCCGCCGAAGACCTTCCGCATCAGGCGCGTCTGCTTCAGGCCGAGCGACTCCATGCGCGCGTTGACGGCGTCGGCCGTCAGGAGGTCGAGCACCATGTTGGTCGCGGTGTTGTCGCTGAGGATCATCATCAGGCTGACGGCGTCGCGCAGCGAGAGGCGCAGCCCGTCGGAGAGTTCGGGCAGGATGCCGGAGCCGCCCACCTTCTTCTCTTTGGTCAGGACGAGTTCGTCCGCCCACTTCGCGCGCCCCTCGGCGACGCGCGCGAACGCCTCGACCATGACGGCGACCTTGATGGTGCTGGCCGTGCGCACGCGGTCGTCGCCGCCGAAGGAATACTCCGCGCCGGTGTCGAGGTTCTTGGCGAAGAGGCTGACGCGGCCCCTGAAGCGCGCCGCCTCGGCCCGCACCTGCTCGTCGAGCGCGGCTCGCGCCGCCGCCGGCCGCCCCGTCTCCGAAGGCTTAAAAACCTGACCGCGCGCCTGCGGCGCGGCGGCGCACGCGAAGGCGAGCGGCAGCAGGAGGAGCGTTTTTCTCATCCTTAGAGTCCCTTGATGAAGTCGGCGACGGCGTCCATGTACTTCGCGCCGCCGACGATGGTGAGGTCGTTGTGGCCCGCGCCGGGGACGACGAGCAGGCGCTTCGGCTCGGGCGCGGCGGCGTGGAGCGCGCGGCCCTGCTCGACGGGGATGACCGCGTCGCGGTCGCCGTGGGCGACGAGCACGGGGCAGCCGACGCGCGGGAGTTTGCCGAGCGTGTCGAACTTGTTGCGCGTGGCGCGCGCCGCGAAGCGCGGCAGCCACGGCAGGATCGTGCGCGCCATCTCGGCGGCCGAACTCAGACCGGATTCGAGGACGAGCGCGCCGCACGGCCTGCGCGCGGCCACGTCGGCCGCGGCCGTCGTCCCGAGCGACTGCCCGTAGAGGACGACGCTCTCCGGCCGCGCCCCGCGCTCGCGCACGACGAAGTCGTAGGCCGCGTCGGCGTCCTCGTAAACCCCGCGCTCGTCGGAGAGCGCGCCCTCGCTCCGGCCGTAGCCGCGGTAGTCGAAGAGCAGCACGTCGAAGCCGCGCGCGGCCAACTGCTCGCCGACCCAGTCAACGTAACTGATGTTGCCCCCGTTGCCGTGGAAGTAGACGACCGTGGCCGCGGGCGGCCGGGTCGGCGACGAGACGAACCAGCCGTGGAGGCGCGAGCCGTCGGCCGTCTCGAACCAAACGTCCTCCCCGCCCCGCGGCACACGCCAGCCGCCGCCCCACGGCGCGCGCTCCGGGTGGAAGGTGACGGACGCCTCGAAACGTCGCAGCGCGAAGTAGCCGACGGGCAGACCGATGAGCGCGATGATGAGGACGGAAAGCATCGCCAGCGTCAGCGCCCGCCGCCTCTCGCCGCGGCGGAGAGCCTTGTAAGAGTCGGTGAAGAACATCGGAGATGTAGACAGTAGAACAACCTTCTCAAGTTATCTTCAAAGCCCCTGACGGGGATGTCTCCTACTGACTACTGACTGGTGACTACCGGCTACTCTGCTTACTGTTCTCTTCCAGGTAATCGAGCAGGACGTTCGACAT
>DATMVI010000491.1:0-5913 GCA_035563275.1 Pyrinomonadaceae bacterium | reverse complement strand
GTCGAGTCTTCGGAAGCGAACGGCGTCTGGACGCTTCAGGCGAGCGTCTTCCCGGAGAACGCGGCGAGCTTGGCGCTGCACCGCGCCTTCGCCTTCCGCGAGGTCGGGAGGCGCGAGCGCATCGGGAAGCTTCAAGGGCGCTGGCGCGACACCGTGCTTCTGGAGCGGCGCAGCACGAAAGTCGGGGTGGACTGAGGATGGCGAACAAGGCGGCGGGCGGGGAAGCCCAGATGGAACTGCTCTTCAAGGCGCTGGCCGACCGCACGCGCCTGCGGCTTTTGAACCTGATGGGCGGCGGCGAGGTCTGCGTCTGCTTCTTCGTCGAAGTTCTGGGGACGAACCAGCCGAAGATTTCGCGCCACCTCGCGTACCTGCGGCGCGCCGGCGTGGTCGCCGCGCGCCGCGAGGGCAAGTGGATGCACTACCGCGTCGTCTCGCCGCAAGACCCGCGCGCGGCGCGCGTCTTCGAGGAGGTCATGGCGTGGCTGCGCGACGAGCGCGGGATGCAGAAAGACCGCGCGCGGCTCGAACACATCTGCTGCGCGCCCCAACTCCCCGTCCGCCTGCAAGGCGCGCCCCGCCCGGCGAGCGTGACGACCTGAGCCCCGAGTTCAAAATCCCGTGGGCAGAGTTAAAGACGCGCTCTTAACTTGAAACCCGAAACTTCGAACCCGGAACTCCGAACCCGGAACTGTTCCCGGAGAGAACCTATGGCAACCGTGATTGACGCGGCTTTGCGCGAGCAGTTGCTCGACCGCCGGCAGAGGCTTGAGGTCGTCATCGACGAGGCGCACGACTCCGACCACCTTCAGCGCCTTCTGGCCGAGGTGGACGCGGCGCTCGGCCGGATGGAGGCCGGCGGCTTCGGCTTCTGCGAGGTCTGCCGCGACCCCGTCGAGCCCGACCGGCTGCTGGCCGACCCGCTCGTCTGCGTCTGCCTCGGGTGCCTCTCGCCGAAGCAGCAGCGCGCGCTCGAAGAAGACTTGGAGCTGGCGGCGCGCATCCAGTTGGGCCTCCTGCCGTGCCGCGAAACGAGGCACGACGGCTGGCAGGTCTCCTACCACTACGAGGCGGCGGCGGTCGTCAGCGGCGACTACTGCGACGTGGTGCCGGGCGAGGACGGCCGGCTCTACTTCATGCTCGGCGACGTGGCCGGCAAGGGCGTGGCCGCGTCGCTTTTGATGTCGCAGCTCCACGCCATGTTCCGCTCGCTGATCCCTCTGGGGCTGCCCCTCGCCGGTCTGGTCGAGCGCGCCAGCCGCATCTTCTGCGAGAGCACGCTGCCGACGCACTACGCGACGCTGGTGTGCGGCCGGGCCGACCCGTCGGGCGAGGTCGAAATCCTCAACGCCGGCCACCTGCCGCCGCTGCTGCTGCGCGGCGGCGACCTGACGCTCATCGAGGCCACGGGGCTGCCGCTCGGCATCTTCTGCAACGAGCAGTTCACCTCGCAGCGCCTTCGCATGAGCGCCGGCGAGACGCTCTTCCTCTTCACCGACGGCCTCTCCGAGTCGCGCGACCACGCCGGCTCCGAGTACAGCACCGAGCGCCTCAGCGGCCTCCTCTGCCGACACCACGAGATGCTCCCCGACGAGCTGATCTCGGCCTGCCTCCGCGACCTCGACGACTTCCGCGCGGGCGCGCCGCGCTTCGACGACCTGACCGTCATGGCCCTGCGCCGCGCGAAGGATTAGCCGCGCGGGCGCCGCTAATCCTTTCTCCGCCTCAGTCTGATGACGGCCACCTCGGGCCGCGCGCCGAGGCGCACGGGCAGGCCGATCATGCCCGTCCCGCGCGAGACGTAGAGTTGCACGCCGTCGCGCTCGTAGAGGCCGCGCAGGTAACGGAACGCCTCGATGAACCGCGCGGGCGCGCCGACCAGCGGCAGGCAGACCTGCCCGCCGTGCGTGTGGCCGGAGAGGATGAGCGACAGCCCGCGCGCCTGCGGCAGGTCGAGCACGGCCGGCTCGTGCGACAGAAGCACCGCCGGCCGCGCGAGGTCTAAGCCGCGCAGCGCGCGCGCCCAGTCGGACTTGCCCCAGCCCCAGTCGTCCACCCCGGCCAGTTGCAGCGCGTCCGCGCCGCGCCGCAGCGTCGTGTTCGCGTTGCTCAGGACGCTGATGCCGCGCCGCTCCAGCGCGCGCGCCGTCAGTTCCGCGTCGTTGTAGTGGTCGTGGTTGCCGAGCACGGCCCACACGCCCTCGGGGGCGCGCAGCTCGCCCAGAGCCTCGGCGCACGGCTCGATGTAGTTGCGCCGCGCCGTCGTGTAGTCGCCCGTCAGCACGACGGCGTCGGCGCGCGCCGCGTTCGCCAGTTCGACGACGTGCCGCACCTCTCCGAGCGGAACCAGACGGCTGTGGTGCACGTCCGTCACCTGCGCGACGCGGAAGCCCTCGAACCGGGGGGGCAGCCCGCGCACGAACACGTCGCGCTCCGTCACCTCGTAATCGAACGGCTCGAACAGCCCCGCGTACGCGGCCAGCCCCGAGGCCCCGGCCAGCCCCGCCGCCGCCATTCCCTTCAGGAACCTTCTTCGCTTAAAGTTGACTTCGTCGGCCACGGGCGGATTGTAGCAAATGTGAACGGAGCGGAGACTGATGAGGAAAGTGCTGGCGGCAGTGATCCCGGAGCCGCGCGCGGCCGTCGAGGTGCGCGAGGTCGAGGAGCCCGAGCTGGAACGGGACTCAGCGCTGCTCGCCGTCGAGCTGAGCGAGGTCTGCGGCACGGACGTGCATCTGCAACAGGGGCGGCTCGCGGGCGTCCCCTACCCGCTCGTGCCCGGCCACGTCTCTGTCGGGAGGCTGGAGAAGATTCGCGGGCGCGTCGCAGACATCGAAGGCCGCCCGCTCGCCGAGGGCGACCGCGTCACCTTCCTCGACGTGCACCGCACCTGCCACGCCTGCTGGCACTGCCTCGTCGCGCGCGCCTCGACGCGCTGCCCGCAGCGCAAGGTCTACGGCATCACCTACGGCCTGTCGGACGGCCTCGCGGGCGGCTGGGCCGAGAAGCTCTACCTCAGGCCCGGCACGCTCTGCATCCCTTTGGCCGAGGCCGACCCGGAGACCTTCATGGCCGGCGGCTGCTCGCTGCCGACCGCGCTCCACGCCGTCGAGCGCGCCGACGTGCGACTCGGCGACACCGTGCTCGTCCTCGGGAGCGGCCCCGTCGGGCTCTCCTCCGTCATCCTCTCCCGCATGCGCGGCGCGCTCCGCGTCCTCTGCGTCGGCGCGCCCGCCCGGCGCCTCGAAGCCGCGCGCGCCGTCGGCGCCTCCGACACCCTCGACATCGGGAGGCACGACGAGCGCGAGCGCCTCGCGTGGGTGCTCTCACAAACGAACGGCCGCGGGGCCGACGTGACCATCGAGGCCACCGGCTCGCCCGCGGCCGTCGTGCAGGCCATGCGCTTCACGCGCGACGCCGGCCGCGTCTGCGTCGTCGGCCAGTACACAGACCACGGCGAGGTCGGCTTCAACCCCCACCTCGACCTCAACCGCAAACACCTCGACCTGCGCGGCTGCTGGGGTTCCGACTACTCCCACTTCCACCGCGCCGTCCGACTCATCTCCGACCCCGAACGCTCCCTCCCGTGGTCGCGCCTCAAACTCCAACGCTTCCCCCTCGCCCGCGCCAACGAAGCCCTCGCCGCCGTCTCCGACGGCCAAGTCATCAAGGCCCTGATTGATCCGCGGGCTTAATTGCGTCGGGCGTAAGGACAAACACCGTTCGGGGGGTTAAGCGGGTAAATTTAGTTAAGGAGTTAAGAAGCGCGGCCGGCCGCTGACCATCACGGCCGGATTGGCTTTTACAGTTTCCGTGACGTGAGGCCGCCTCCTGCCAACTGGGAATCCGGCGGCGCATCTAAATTCCGGCACCGGCGGGCGCAGACGGCTTTCGGAAGTTTTAAGGCGCCTTGCGCGTGGGGCGGCGGCTTGACAATCGGGGTCGGGGGGCTAGAATATCGTTTCGCCTTTCGCGGAGATGTGGCCGAGTGGCTGAAGGCGGCGGTTTGCTAAACCGTTATAGGTCAAAAGCCTATCGCAGGTTCGAATCCTGCCATCTCCGCCAGAAATTCTAAGTAGTCAGTAGACAGTAGCCAGTAGTCAGTAGAAACTCGGTGAGTCCTACTGGCTACTGGCTGCTGTCTACTGACTACTTTTTTACTTATGACCGTCCGCGTCCGCTCCGCACCTTCGCCCACCGGCTACCTGCACATCGGGGCCGCGCGCACCGCGCTCTTCAACTGGCTCTTCGCGCGCGGGGAGGGCGGCAAGTTCCTCCTCCGCGTCGAGGACACGGACTTGCAGCGCTCGACCGACGAGTCCACGCGCTCGATCATCGAGGGGCTGGAGTGGCTCGGCCTCGGCGACTACGACGAGGAGATCGTCTTCCAGTCGCGCAACGCCGACAAGCACCGCGCCGCGGCCCTCCGCCTCGTCGCCGGGGGCAGGGCCTACCGCGACTTCACGCCGAAGGGCGAGCGCTCCGACGCCAACGTCAAGCAGGAGATCGCCGAGCGCGCGCGCACGCAGGCTTCGGCCGAGGGCGTTGACCACCGCTCGAACCCCTTCCGCGATTTACCACTCGAAGAGTCGGACGCGAGGGCCGCGGCGGGCGAGCCTTTCGCCGTCCGCCTGAAGGTGGGGCGCGAGGGGCGCTCGCGCTTCGCCGACGCCGTCTACGGCGAGCAGGAGCGCGACTACGCGGAGATCGAAGACCTCGTGCTGCTGCGCTCCGGCGACCTCTCGCCGCTCTACAACCTCTCGGTCGTCGTGGACGACATCGAGATGGGCATCACGCACGTCATCCGCGGTCAGGATCACCTGACGAACACGCACAAGCAGATTCTCATCTACGAGGCGCTCGGCTCGCCCGTCCCCGTCTTCGCCCACCTCCCGCTCATCCTCGCGCCCAACAAGGCCAAGCTCTCGAAGCGCAAGCACGGCGAGGTCGTCTCCCTGACGACCTACCGCGACCGCGGCTTCGTCCCGGCCGCCTTCCGCAACTTCCTCGCGCTGCTGGGGTGGGCGCCCGAGGGCGACCGCGAGGTCATGCCGCTCGCGGAGATGGTCGCGCAGTTCTCGCTCGCTGGCATCCACCGCTCGAACGCCGTCTTCAACTTCAACGAGGCAGACCCGCGCCAGTGGACGGATCAGAAGGCGCTCTGGATGAACGCCGAGTACATCCGCACGATGCTCCCGGACGAGTTGCTGCCGATGGTCAGGAAGGAGATGGAGGCGGCCGGGCTTTGGCGGCCGGAGTACGACGGCGAGGCGCGCGACTGGTTTACGCGCACGGTCGATTTGATACGCCAGCGCTTCTACACGCTGAAAGATTTTACGGGTCAGGGCCGCGCCTACTTCGCCGATGACTTCGAGTTCGACGAGGCGGCCGTGGCGAAGAACCTGAAGAAGGAGCCGCGCCTCAGAGAGCTTCTGCCGGCGCTGGCCGAAAGGCTCGCGGGCGTCGAGCCGTGGACGACCGAGGCGGTCGAGGCGGCGCTGCGCTCCTCGGCCGAGGAGGCGGGCGTTAAAGCCGGCTTGCTTATCAACGCCTCGCGCACGGCGCTGACGGGGCAGGCGGTCGGCCCCTCGATGTTCGACGTGTTCGAAGTCGTCGGGCGCGAGCGCTCGGCCGGGCGGCTGCGCGCGGCGGCGCGGCTCGTTTAGTCTTCAGTCCGCCTCGCGGCGCGCGTTCGGGGTCGGCCCGCGGACGCCGCGCCGCGAAATTTTTTAAGAGAGGTTTCCAGCCATGTTAAGAAAACTGTCTTGCGCCGCGGCCCTCGCCGTCGCGCTCTGCGGCGCGGCCGCCGCGCAGAACGCCAACACGAGCGGGACGCCGCCGGCCGGCGGCAGCCGCCCGCGCTCGGCGTCGCAGACGCCCGCCCCGACGCCTTCGACCGAGGCGCCCGCGTCG
>DATMVI010000490.1:0-2990 GCA_035563275.1 Pyrinomonadaceae bacterium | reverse complement strand
TCGGCGGAGTCGCGCGCAGACGCGGCAGGCGTGGGCTTGTCGGCGACGGGGTGAACGATTCTTCCTTCACGAACCGGCGCTTCGGTTTCGCGGGCGTGAATCGGCATTTGACGGACGGCCGTGCCGCCCTCGTCCGCTCGGTGCGCGGCGGCCCGCTCCGCGGGCGGGAGGTCGCGCGCCGGAGGGGGTTGCGACGGCAGGGCAACTTGAGGCGGCCCGACGCTCTGCGGCGGCGTAATGGTTTGAGGCGGCTCGGGCGCGCCCGGCCGCGCGCGGGGCGGTTCGGCGCTCTCCGGAGCGTTTGCCGGTCGGGGGGCGGAGGGCAACAAGGTGTAAGGCGGCGGGCTGGTCGCACGGGCCGGCTCCTCGCGCGGCGGCGTCAAAAGTCGGCGGGGCGCTTCCGGCGCCGGAGTCCAACGCGGCCTGAGTTCTGCCTCCGCGTCCCCGCTCGGCTCACCGAAGGGGGCCTGCCGCTCGACCTCGAAGTCGCTTTCCTGAAGTCCCGGCCCCGACTCGCCGGCCCTCTCCGCTAAGTCCGGCGCTTCGGGCGCGAGGGCATCGACCGGCGGCTCGAACCGCCCGGCGAGTCGGGGCCGCACCGCCTCGGCCGTCCCGAGTTGACGCGCGATGAGGTTGCTGAGGTAATCGCTCATCCGCCGACCATCTCCAGATAGACGTGCCGCCGCCACGGGCTCATCGCGAGGATGTCCTCCTCGCGCCAGCCGTAGGCGGAGGCGAGCCTGTGGACTTCCCCGAGGACGCGGTAGGCCCAAGCGTTGACCTCGCTCCAGAAGTAGGAGACCACGTCGAAGGTGGCGAGCCACCGGTGGCCGCACGCGGGGCACGTCAGCGCGAGCCGCACGTCGGCCTGCGGGTCAGCCTCGGCCATGCGCGACTCCACCGCGTCGAGAACGCCGTCCGGCAACTCCTCGAACGCGACCGGCGCGCCGCCGCGCGCGGCCCGCAGCAGACAGCGCGCGAGCAGGTGTTGCCGCCCGCCCTCGGCGTCGCCGCGCGCGGCGACGGCCAAGAGGTCGACGCTGTTGGGCAGGCGGAAACGCACCTCGTAACCGTCGGCCTCGGCGGTCAGCTCGCCTTCCGCCTCCGCCGCCTGCCCGGCGCTGATGTCGGCCACGTCGAAGGACAACTCCAGCCCCTCGCCGCACGCGCCGCAGGGGGCGAGGCCCACGAGGCGCGGGCCGAACGTGCGCTCGCGCAGGGCGAGCAGCATCCGGTCGCGCCGCCCGACGCTGAGCGAGGCCAACTCCTCGGGCGACATCTCCGGGCAGGCCGCGGCCAGCAGGGCGAGCGAGCGCCCCGCCGGCACCTCGCCGAGCGCGCGCTCCCAGACGCGGAGCAGTTTCGAGGTCGACAGCGCGTTCATGGCTCCTCGGCTCAGGCCGGCTCGGTGAACTGAGGCTCGGTCGGCTCGGTCACGTCGTAGTCGCGCTCCCAGCCCTCGTTTTCGAGCTTGATGTGCTGGATGGCGACGGCGTTGGCGTTGGCGTCGAGGTCGGGGAGCGCCTGATACTCCGAGACCCAGCAGCGGTACACCTTGTAGGCGATGGCGAGCTGCCCGGCCTCGTTGTAGACCTCGATGGTGAGGTTGCGGCGGAAGTCCTTGAGCGAGACCTCGGAGCCGAGGCCGGAGCCGAAGTTCCAGACCTTATTGGCCCACTGCTCGAAGGACACGTCGTGCGTCACGCCGCGCTCCAGCGTGATCGGCTCGTACTCGGTGCGCCCCGGCGACTTGCGGCTGGTGCTCGGGTCGCCGCCCTCCCGGTGCTTGACGACCTCGGTGGTGCGCTTGAGGCCGGTCACCTTGCTGATGCCGGCGACCGGGTCGGTGCTGCCCTCGAACTTGATGCGGAATTTGAAGTTCTTGTAGGGGTCGAATCGCTGCGCGTTGACGCTGAACTGCGGCATATCTCCTCCTTATACCTCGACCTGTCCGGCCATCTGCTGGATGCGGATGATGACGAACTCGGCGGGCTTGAGCGGCGCGAAGCCGACGTGGATGTTGACTATCCCGAGATTGATGTGGTTCTGGGTGGTCGTGTCCCTGTCGCACTTCACGAAGTAGGCTTCCCTCGGCGAACTGCCCTGGAATGCGCCCTGCCGGAAGAGGTTCTGCATGAAGGCGCCGACGTTCAGACGGATCTGCGCCCACAGCGGCTCGTCGTTCGGCTCGAAGACGACCCACTTGGTGCCGCGGTACAAACTCTCCTCGATGAAGAGCGCGAGGCGGCGGACGGGGACGTACTTCCAGTCGTCCCCCAGCGCGTCGGCCCCGCGCATCGTCCGCGCGCCCCAGACGACGCGGCCGATGATCTGGAACGAGCGCAGGCAGTTGACGGCGAGCGGGTTGAGCCGCCCGTTCTCAAGGTCGGTCATCGGCAGGCTCAACTCCGGCACGCCGTTGAGCGTGGCGTCGGTGCCGGCCGGGGCCTTCCAGACGCCGCGCTGCGTGTCGGTGCGCGCGTAGACGCCGGCGACGGCGCCCCCCGGCGGCATGTTGATCTTCCGCCCGCCCTGATCGCGGTCGGGGTCGGTCACGCGCAGGTACGGGAAGTAGAGCGCGGCGTTCTTCGCGCTCTCTTCGTTGAGGAAGGTGGCGGCGTTCGACACCGCGAGGCTGACGGTGTCCCACGTGGCGGGCGCGTCCACGATGAGCATCGCGCGCCGGTCGGCGCAGAGCGTGAGCGCGCGCCCGAGCACTTCCGCGGAGACGAGGCTCGGGTCGCCTTCGGCCACCGCGAGGGGAGGGAAGACCAGCATGTTGAAGATGTCGGTCTTCAACAACTGGTAAATGCCGGTCTTGAGGTTCTGGTCGCCGAAGAAGGCCGCGTTGGTGGCGGCGGTGTTCTCGTCCGCCGTGTGGGCGGGCGTGGTGGTCGCGTCGTAGGTGAGCGGGTCGCCGTCGGCTCCGGTGTTAGCGCCCGTCGGCGTGGTGAAGCGCGGCGCGGCCGCTCCGCCCCCGCCCCCCGCGC
>DATMVI010000489.1:0-11456 GCA_035563275.1 Pyrinomonadaceae bacterium | reverse complement strand
ACGGTCGTGCTGATCGGCGTCGCCATCGGCGACCGCCGGCTGACGCTGACGCTGCTGATCGGCGTCCTGCTGTGGGGCATGCTCTCGATGCTCTTCAACGACATCTCCAACTCGATCACCTACGAGCGCTGGGAGGGGACGCTCGAATACACCTTCATGGCCCCGGTCTCGCGCCTCACGCACTTGGCGGGCGTGAGCCTGTTCGCCACCCTGAGCAGCGTCGTGCGCTCGGTCGTCATCGTCCTCGGGCTACTGCCCTTCGTGGACGTAGACCTCTCGCGGGCGAACCTCGCGGGCGTCGTCGTGGTGCTGCTGGTGAGCAGCGTGGCCTTCATCGGGCTGGGGCTGATGGCGGCGACGCTGCCGGTCTTCTCGCCCGAGCGCGGGGCCGAGGCGACGAACATCTTTCAGGGCGTGCTGCTCCTCGTCTCGGGCATCTACTACCCCGTGGAGGTGCTGCCCCTCTGGCTCCAGCCGCTCTCGTTCGTCTCGCCGGCGACCTACGCGCTGGAGGCGACGCGCAAGCTGGTCGGCGTCGGGGCGGGCGCGGAGATGGTCGAGGGCGCGCCGCTCGCGGCCGTCCTGCCCGAACTCGCCACGCTCGCCCTGATGGGCCTCGTCCTCGTGCCCCTCGGCCTCCACGTCTTCTCCCGCGTCGAGCGCTGGGCGAAGCGGACGGGGAAATTAAAAAGGACGGGATGAGGGAAAGGGCGGCGGGTGGCGGGGAAAAGCAGACTCGTCTTCCACGCGGTTCCCCCGCTTTCGTCTCGCGTGGTGGTGCGGCGCGGGCAGTTTACAGCGGCGCGGGTCAGGGGTCGTAAGGCGGCGGCGCGTCGCGCTCGGGCGCGTGGGCGTCGGCGCGGCGCGCGCGGGCCTCGTCGCGCTGGAAGGTGCGGAAGGGTTCGGGGATGAGGGTGGTCATGCGGAAGACGGCGGCGCGGCCGTCGGCGAAGGTCTGGTAGAGGTTGAACTCGGGGAGTTGCAGGCAGCTCAGGGGGCAGGTCGGGTCGTAGCCGGTGTCGATGCCGATGGCGCTGTGCGAGATGTAGATGCCGTGGCGCCCGAGGCGGCCGAGCAGCGGGAGGAGCGGCGTCGGCGTGTGGCCGAAGACGCAGGGCTTGCCGTAGTAGTGGCGGTAGAAGTCGGGGTTGCGGGCGAAGAGGAGGAAGCGGGCCTCGGTGTCGCGCGGGTGCTTCTCGCCGTCGAGGCCGGCGTGGACGTAGAAGGCGTGCTCGTCCTCGTCGAAGAGCGGGAGCGAGCGCAGGAACGCGACGTGCTCCGCCGGGAGCGCGTCGCGGACGCGGCGCTGCGCCTCCTCCCACCACGCGCGCAGCTCCTCGGTGAGCGCGCAGCCCGTGTACTGCTCGAAGGTGTGCTGGCCGCCGACGGCCGGGTGGAGCCAGAGCGGCGCGCCCTGATCGAGGAAGTCGAGGAGCATCTGCTCGTGGTTGCCGCGCAGGATGACGACCCGGCCGGCCTCCGCCGAGCGCAGGAGTTCGAGGCAGTCGGCGACCGTGCCGGGCACGTCCTCGCCGCGGTCGAGGAGGTCGCCGAGCAGCACGAGGCGGTCGCGCGCCGCGCGGCGCGGCAGCATCGAGAGGAGTTGTCGGAGCTGGGCGCGGCGACCGTGTACGTCGCCGACGACGAAGGTGCTCACGGCGGCCCTCCGTTCCGGAACGGTTCCGAGCCTCGGGTTCCGGGTTGCGAGTTGGGAGACGGCGCGGCGACCAGTCTTTCAGCTCGAACCCCGGAGCCCGGAACTCGGGACTTTGTTTTATGGCTGTCCGGCTTCCCTTGCTCGTTCCTGTGATTGTTCGATGCGGCGCATCAGCTCGCCGAAGCGGGGGTCTTCGCGAAGGGGCTCCCAGTCGGGGTTGGCCTCGAACCACGGGCGGTTCTCGTTGCCCAGCGTGACGGCGCGCTCCAGCCACGCGAAAGCCTCGTCGCGCTCGCCCAGCAGCGCGTGGGCGGTGGCGAGCCAGTAGGCCACGTCGTGGTCGGCGGCGGCCGCCTCGCGCACGGCGTCGGTCAGCTCGGCGCGGGCCGCCCGCGCGTCGCCGGCCTTAGCCAAAAACTGCGCGAGCAGCGGGCGCACGCCGTCCATGCGCGGGTGGCGCGCGAGCAGTTCGCGCATGACGCGCACCGCCGTCGCCACCTCGCCGCGGCGGGCGCAGGCGACGGCGCGGAAGGTTTTGATGAGCGGGTGGTTCGGCTCCATCTGCGCGCCGAGGTCGAGTTCGGCCACGGCGTCGTCGAGCCGGCCCTGACACATGAGCACGCGGGCGCGGTTGTAGCTGACGACGACGCGCTCGGCCGGGTTGATGCGGAGCATCCGGCCGAAGGCGTCGAGGGCGTCGTCGTAGCGCCCGTCGAGCCGCGCCAGCGTCGCCGCGATGAACTGCACGCCCACGTCGTTGGGCGACTCGCGCCGCATCCGCTCGGCCAGCGCGCGCGCCTTCGGCTTCTCGCCGCGCGCCAGCAGGATGAAGACCATGTGGAGCCGCGCTTCGAGAAGGCGCGGGTCGAAGGCCAGAGCCTTCTCGAAGGCCTCCTCGGCGCGGCGGTAGTCCTCGGCGCTGCCGAAGCCCTTGATGACGCGGTTGGCGAAGGCGCCGCCGAGCGCGCACCACGCGAGGGCGAAGTTGGGGTCGAGGTCGAGGGCGCGCTGGAAGTGCGCGATGGCTTCGTCGGAGTCCTCGCGCGAGAGCGTGTGGTAGATGAAGCGGCCGCCGGCGTCGCGGCCGCGCAGGTACTCCTCGTAGGCCTCCGGGTTGGTCGTCGAGCGGCCGGGCGCGGCGTCGGGCGTCTGGGTGACGCTCTGCTCGCGCGGCTTGATGCCCTCGATGTCCTCCTCAACGCGGTGCATCAGCTCGCGGAAGCGCCCGTCCTGATGGAAGGCCTCCCAGTTCGGGTCGCTCTCGAACCACGTGCGGTTCTCGTTGCCGAGGTCGATGGCGCGCTCCAGCCATTCGAGCGCGTCGTCGCGGTCGCCGAGCATGGCGTAGGTGGTGGCGAGCCAGTAGGCGATGTCGTGGTCGGCCGCGGCCGTCTCGATGACGCGCGGCGTGAGCTGCGCGCGCGCGCCCTCGGCGTCGCCGAGCCGGATGAGCTGCTGGGCGAGCAGCGGGCGGATGCCGTCCATCGTCGGGTGCTCGTCGAGCACGCCGCGCAGGATGCGGACGGCCTCCTCGCGGTCGCCGCGCCGGCCGAGGACGACGGCCTGAAAGGTCTTGATCAGGGGGTGGCCGGGTTCGACGCGCGCGCCCTGTTCGAGTTCGAGCAGGGCGTCGTCGAGCCGGTGCTGGTACATGAAGACGCGGGCGCGGTTGTAGCTGGCGACGACGCGCGCGGCCGGGTCGAGGCGGGCCAGCTTGTCGAAGGCGCGCAGCGCGCGGTCGTACTCGCCGTCGAGGCGGTGGAGCGCGCCCTTGACGAAGTAGACGGCGGCCTCGTTCGGGGCCTCGCGGGCGAGGCGCGCGACCTCGGCCCGCGCCTTCGGCTTCTCGCCGCGCGCGAGGTAGATGAAGACCATCAGCATCCGCGCCTCGACCACCTCGGGGTCGAGTT
This sequence comes from Pyrinomonadaceae bacterium, assembly GCA_035563275.1. Classification (GTDB taxonomy): domain Bacteria; phylum Acidobacteriota; class Blastocatellia; order Pyrinomonadales; family Pyrinomonadaceae; genus QHXN01. The sequence goes on along the minus strand of DATMVI010000489.1, from coordinate 7,889 downwards.
CGAGCGCGCGGGCGAAGGCGTTCTCGGCCAGCTCGTAGTCCTCGGCCCCGCCCAAGCCCTTGAGCACGCGGTTGGCGAAGCACGCGCCGAGGCCGCTGTGGGCGAGGGCGAAAGACTTGTCGAGCTGGATGGCGCGCTGGAAGTGCTCGACGGCGCGGTCGCAGTCGCCGGGGTCGAGCGTGTGGAAGAGGAAGCGGGCGAAGTGGTCGCGGCCGCGCAGGTACTCCTCGTAGGCGGCGGCCGACTGCGTGGCCGGGGCCTGCGCGCCGGGCGGGGCGCTCGGCTGCTCGACGCCGACGCCCTGCGCGATGCGGTGCGCGATGGTGTCCTGAAGGGCGATGATGTCCTGCGACGAGGCGTCGATGCGGTCGCTCCAGAGGATGTCGCCGGAGGCCACGTCGACGAGCTGCGCGTTGACGCGGAGCTGGTCGCCGGCGCGCAGGAAGCTGGCCGCGAGCACGGCGCTCACGTTCAGCTCGCGCCCCACGTCGCGCGGGTCGACCTGCCGGCCCTGATACTTGGCGATGACGGAGGACGAGCGCACGACGAGCGAGCGGACGCGCGCGAGTTCGGTGATGACGGCGTCGGCCAGAGAGAACTCGTAGAAGCCGACCGCGGGGTCGCCGGCGAGGTTGTTGAAGGGGAGGATGGCGATGGACTTCTCGGTGGCGAACTGGCTGACGTGCGGCGAGGCCGGGGCGTGCGAGGGGAAGGACGAGCCCTGCGACCCGGAGCGCGCCGCGGGCGGCTGCGAGGTGGGCTGCGCCTCCGCGCCGGTGAGGCTGCGCCACCAGCGGCGGAACGTGCGGCCGACGCCCCCGCCCGACGCGTGGTGGCGCGGGACGGGGACGGGGGCGACGCTCGGGGGCGAGGCCGCCGCGGTGGCGGCCGCGTCGCCGGCGGCCGCGGCCGCCTCGCGCGCGGCCGCGCGCAGGTCGTCGCGCATCTCGCTCATCCGCTGGTAGCGGGCCTCGGGCCGCTTGGCGAGCGCGCGGTCGAGTATCTGCTGGAGGCGCGGCGGCGGGTCGTCGTCGCGCACCTCGTTGACGGGGCGCGGCGTGTCGTGCAGCACGGCGTAGCGCACCTCGACGGTCGTCTGCCCGCGGAAGGGCCAAGTGCCCGCGAGCATCTCGTAGAGCAGGACGCCGGCCGAGAAGATGTCGGCGCGGTGGTCGACCTTCTGGCCGGTGGCCTGCTCGGGCGCCGCGTAGGTCGCCGTGCCGTAGGGGACGCCGAGTTCGGTCAGGTGAACGTCGCCGCCCTTGCGCCCCTCGTCGAGCAGCTTGGCGAGGCCGAAGTCCAACACCTTCGCCAGCCCCGCGTCGGTGACCATCACGTTGCCGGCCTTAATGTCGCGGTGGATGACGCCTTTGGAGTGCGCGGCCGTGAGCGCGTCGGCGACCTGAAAGGCGATGGAGACGGCGGCGTCCAGAGGGAGCGGGCGGCCGCCGACGAGCTGGCGGACGTTGCGGCCGGCGATGTACTGCATGGCGATGAAGTGGAGGCCGTCCACCTCGTGCAGGCCGTAGATGGTGCAGATGTTCGGGTGGTCGAGGGAGGAGGCGAGCTGCGCCTCGCGCTCGAAGCGCTTGAGGTTGACTTCGCGCGCGGTCAGCTCGGGGGCGAGGACTTTGATGACGACGGGGCGGCCCAGCCGCTCGTCGGTCGCCTTATAGACCGTGCCCTGCCCGCCCGCGCCGAGCTTCTCCGTGATGCGGTAGTTGAGCAGCGTCCGGCCAATCATGGAAGGGGTAGTAAGTAGGCGGTAGCCAGTAGGAAGACCTTCGGCAGTGGGTCGTCGGGGTGTCAGCGTCGGCCGCCGCGGCGCGGGTCGCTACTGACTGCTGTCTACCGCCTACTGGCTACTCGTGTGTTCCCCGGCGCACGGCCGGTTCAGTCGTGCACCGTTCAACCGCGCGGCGGGTCGCCCCAGCCCGACTGGACGTACTTGCCGTCCTCGACGATGCAGGGCACGGTCGGGTCGCCGCCCGAATAAGCGAACATCTCGCGGCGGCGCGCGGGGTCGTTCTGCGCGTCGTACTCGGTCCACTCGACGCCCCGCGCGAGGTAGTGGTCGCGCGCCTGTTGGCAGTAGGGGCAGCCCGGCTTGATGTACATCACCAGTCCCACGCTCTTTCTGTACCTCCTTCGGGTGTGCGCGCTAGTGTAACGCAGCGCCGCGCGAGTTGAGAAGCAAGCAGGGAATTTTTGATTTCAGATTTTTGATTCGATTTCAGATTTTTGACCGGGGCGGGGCGCCCGGCCCCTCCCGGTCGCGAATCAAAAATCTGAAATCAAAAACCGTCCTCGCCCGAAACTATTCCTTCGTCGCCCCGGCGGTTTCCGTTATACTGCCGCCTCTCCCGGAGGTCTGCCGAATCCCCCGCCCTGAGAGGTTTCCGCCTGCGTGCTTGAAAGCGACCTGTTCGACACCGACGAGCGGCTCATCGCCATCGAGATTCTCGGCCGCCGCGTCGAGGTTCCGGAGCACGACCGCCTGCTGCGCTGCTTCCAATACCTCTCGCTCGAAAGCATCTCCTACGGCGACTTCTGCTGGAACGGCGACTGCTCCAACTGCCAAATCTGGCTCCGCGAAGCCGGCCAGCCGCCCTACGCGACCCGGCCCGCCCTCGCCTGCCGCACCGACGTGCGCGAGGGCATGGTCATCACCCGCCTCAGCCCGCACATCAGGATCAAAGGCGTCAACGAATAAAAGTTCCGGGTTCCGGGTTAAAGGCGGATTGTCTTTTAACTCAAACCTCGAAACCCGAAGCCTTTTCATCTACAATCCGCAACCGAGAGGTTTCCCATGCGCTTCGAGTTCTACCACGACGGGCTGGCCGACGTGCCGAAGCTCTCCGTTGACGGCCTCGTCCCCAACTCCGTGCACCTCACGCACTGGCAGGGCAACGAGACGCCCGCCGAGCTTCGCGCCGACACCTCGACCGAGATCGCGCTCAACCTCGTCGCCTCGCCCCGCCGCGACGAGCTGACGCGCGGCGCCGGACTCGTCACCAACAACCACTTCGACACCGACGGCGTGCTCTCCGTCTGGACGGTGCTCGCGGGCGGGCGCGCCCTCGCGCACAGGGACTTGCTCGTCGCCGCGGCCGAGGCCGGCGACTTCTCCGAGTTCAACACGCCGCGGGCCGCGCGCGTCAACATTCTCATACAGAGCGGCGACGACCCTCCGGCCGGAGCCGGCGTCGGCTCGCCGCTCGCGCGCCACCTCGCGGGCGGCGACGTGCTCGAAGAAGCCCGCGCCTACGAACTCGTCCTCCCCGAAGTCGCGCGCGTGCTGGAGCGCACGGACGACTACGAGCCTCTGTGGCGCGACGGTTGGGCGGCGCTTGAGGCGGCGCTGGAGAGCTTCGCGCGCGGCGCGTCGCGCGTCCGCGAGGACGCGGAGGCGGGCCTCTCGGTCGTCACGCTCGCGCCCGAACTCTTCGGCCCCGGCGGCTTCGACCCCGAGCGCCACGCCGTCCCCTTCACGGCCGTCACGCGCCACGCCCGCGGCCGCCTCTACCTCGTCGCCGTGCCCGTGCGCGGCGGCTGGGGCTACCGCATTGATTATCCTTATTACTCGTGGGCGGTCACGGTCGTCCGCCCTCGCGTCGAGCGCCGAGACTTCGCCGGCCTCGTCGCGCGCCTCAACGAGTTGGAGACCGGCGGCGGCCGCTGGCAGCCGGATCGGGGCGAGCTGACCTCGGCCGTCAAGTTCGTCGGCGAAGACGGCCGACTCGCCGCCTCCCGACTTGAGCCCGACGTGGTCGCCGCCGAAATCGCGCGAAGCAGCCGGAAACATGACCGCGGGCGGTAGCGGGCGGGCCTCAAGCAACGTCAAAGCAGACCGACGACGTTGCTTGAGACGCGCCCGCGGCTCCGTTCTAAATTCTTATGGCCGATTGGGACGAGAGGTACGCGCGCGGTGATTACGCGACGCAGGAGCCGAGCGCGCTCTTAGCGCGCGCGCTCGAACTTTGCGAGGCGGGCGGCGGCGAGCGCCGCGCGCTCGACCTCGCGTGCGGCGCGGGCCGGCACGCGCTCCTGCTCGCCGCGCGCGGCTTCCGCGTGACGGCCGTGGACGCCTCGCGCGTCGGAGTCGAGTTGATGCTGGAGCGTGCGCGCCGGCGCGGCCTCGACATCGACGCGCGCGTAGCCGATCTGGAGCGCGGCGAGTTCGCCGTCGAGCCGGGGGCTTACGAACTCGTCTGCGACTTCTACTACTTGCAGCGCGACCTCTTCCCCGCCCTGCGCGCGGGCCTCCGGCCGGGCGGCCTCTTCGTCGCCGCCATCCACCTCTTCGACGAAGACCCGCACGCCGCGCCCATGAACCCCGACTTTTTGCTGCGCCCCGGCGAGCTACGCGCCGAGTTCGACGGCTGGCGGCTGCTCCACTATCACGAGACCTCCGGCCTCGACCCCGACCCCGGCCAACACACGCGCCGCACGGCCGAGATCATCGCCAGAAAGCAGTAGACGGTAGCCGGGTAGTCAGTAGCCGGTAGCGCGCCGCGCCGCGACGACCGACGCCGATACGCGAACGATTCGATAGCTAATGTCTTTCTACTGACTACTGACTACTGTCTACTGTCTACTTGAGCTTATGCACGACGTAATCATCATCGGGGCGGGGCCGGCGGGGCTTTCGGCGGCGGTGTGGTGCGACGAGTTGGGGCTCGACACGCTCGTGCTGGAGGAGGCGGAGGAGACGGGCGGGCAGTTGCTGCGCGTCCACAACGCGGTCGAGAACCACCTCGGCGTGGTCGCGCCGGACGGGCGCGCGCTGCGCGACGTGTTCGCCGCGCAGGTCGAGGGGCGCGGGTTCGATCTGTGGACGCAGGTCGAGGTGGAGCGCGTTGACCTGCGCGCGCGCCAAGTCTCTCTGCGGAGCGGCGAGCGGCTGCGGGCCGTCGCGCTCATCCTCGCCACCGGCGTCAGGCGGCGGCGGCTGGGCGTGCCCGGCGAGGAGGAGTTTCAGGGGCGCGGCGTGTTGGAGTCCGGCACGCGCGACCGCGCCGAGGTCGCCGGCACGGACGTGCTCGTGGTCGGCGGCGGCGACGCGGCGGCCGAGAACGCGCTGCTGCTCGCGGAGGTCTGCCCGACCGTCACGCTCGTCCACCGCGGCAGGCGCCTCGGCGCGCGCGCGGAGTTCGCCGAGCGCGTCCGCGGCGAGCACCGCATCAACGTCTTCACCGAGGCGCGGCTCACGCGGATCATGGGGCGCGAGCGGGTCGAGGCCGTCGAGATCGAGCGCGACGGCGCGCTGAAGCCGTTCCGCATGGCCGTGCGCGGCGTGCTCATCCGCGTCGGCGTGGAGCCGAACAGCGAGTTGTTCCGCGACCAGTTGCGCGCGGACGCGCGCGGCTACGTGGTGGTGACGGGCGAGCAGGAGACGAGCGTCGAGATGGTCTTCGCCGCCGGCGACCTCTCGAACCCGGACGCGCCCACGGTGAGCGGCGCGGTCGGCGCGGGCGCGACCGCCGCCAAAGTCATCGCCTCAAGGCTGAACAAAAGCCGCCAATCGTAGTTCGTAAATCGCGACTCGCGGTTGAGTTTCGCGCCCCCGGCGTGTTAACTCTCCGAGCGCGACGTTCGCCTGAACGCGATTAAGGATTCGCGCGACACGCGGCCGCCGACGATCCACGATTTACGATTCACTTCTTTTATGTCTTACCAGACGATGACGCCGGCGCAGTTCGAGGAGCGGCGCAGGGGCGGGACGGCCCCGCGCCTGATTGACGTGCGCGAGACGTGGGAGCACGACCTCGTGCGGGTCGAGGGCGCCGAGTTGATGCCGCTCAGCCGCCTCCGCGAGTGGGCCGGCGCGCTCGACCCCGTCGAGGAGATCGTCTTCATGTGCCACCACGGCATCCGCAGCGCGCAGGTCTGCGCCTTCCTCGCGCGCGAGGGCTTCGCCAAGCTCCACAACCTCGCCGGCGGCATCGACCGCTGGTCGGTCGAAGTTGACCCGGCCGTGCCACGATATTGAAGGATGATGCCGGACGCCGGATGTATTAAGAGAGCTTGTCTTTCGCTGGCATCCGGCATCGGCATCTTTAACCCACCATGAAGCGTACGCTCACCATCGCCGCCCTCGCGCTCGCCGCGCTGGTCGCGCTCTACCTTTTGCTGTGGCCGGTGAAGGTTGACCCGGCCGCGTGGGAGCCGCCCGCGGCCCCGCCTCTGGCCGGGGACTTCGCGCCGAACGAGCGGCTCGCGGCCGTCGAGCATCTCGCGGCGGGCGGGCACGCACCCGAGGGCGTCGCCGTTGACGCGGAGGGCAACGTCTACACGGGGCTGGAGGACGGGCGCGTGATGCGCCTGCCGGCGCGCGGCGGCCCGCCCGCGGTCTTCACCGAGACGGAGGGGCGGCCGCTCGGGCTGGAGTTCGACGGCGCGGGCAACCTCGTCGTCGCCGACGCCAATCGGGGTCTGCTCCTCGCGAACCGGGACGGCGCGCTCACGGTGCTGAGCCGCGAGGCCGCGGGCCGGCCGTTCGGCTGCGTCAACGACCTCGACATCGCCGCCGACGGGACGATCTACTTCACCGACGCGACCGACCGCTTCCCGCTCTCCGTCTACCGGCAGGACATCGTCGAGCACCGGCCGAACGGGCGGCTGCTCGCCTACGACCCGGCCGCGCGGGCCTCGCGCGTCGTCTTCGACGGGCTGCACTTCGCCAACGGCGTCGCGCTCGGGCCCGACGACGCTTTCGTCGTGGTGGTCGAGACGGGCAAGTACCGGCTGTGGCGCGTGTGGCTGAAGGGGCCGCGGGCCGGCGAGCGCGAGGTCTTCGTCGAAAACCTGCCGGGCTTCCCCGACAACCTCACCTTCAACGGACGCGACACCTTCTGGCTGGCGCTCGTCTCGCCGCGCAACAAGCTGCTCGACGCGCTTTTGCCGCGACCTTCTTTGCGCAGGGTCATCGTCCGCCTGCCCACCTTCATGCAGCCCGCCCCTTCACGCCACGGCTTCGTCCTCGGCCTCGACGCCGAGGGCCGCGTCACGCGCAACCTGCAAGACCCCTCGGGGTCGCGCTACGCGCTCGTCTCCAGCGCCGTCGAGCACGACGGCTCGCTCTACCTCGGCAGCCTCGGCGAAGACGCCGTCGGCCGCCTCCGGCTGACGCCGCAGAATTAAGAATCAAGAATTAAAAATTAAGAATGGCGTGGCCCGGAGCCCTGAAGCTCTGCGACCGCGCCCCTCTTAATTTTTAATTCTTAATTCTTGATTCTTAATTCTCTTTACCACTGGACAAAAGGCGGCTTGGTTGCGAAACTGCTGTCGCGCTGAAGGGATCGGCGTGCCGCCACGCCTGAGCGCCCGAGTCTGATCTCTACCCAGTCCGGCCGAAGCGCCGGGCGATTCCCACTTTATACAGGTAACGCTTCTTCCCGGCTCGGGAACGGGCGGCAGCCCGCCCACTTCGCCCTTTGAATTAAACGGGCCGCGCTCACCGGCGCCGCCTGAGAGGAGTCTCCCCCCCATGGTCAACCTGCTCGCCTCCGCGACCTCAGTCCCCCCGCACGCCTTCGGGACGACGGAGCTGGTCGCCTCGCTGATGCACAAGCTCTCGCCCGAACTCATCAACACCGTCAACGCGCTCGGCGTCGAGCGCCGCTACTCGTCGGTCGAGAACCTGCCCGAGTTCCTCGACGGCGGGCCGATGCGGGCCACCTCTTCGGCCACCGCGCTCGGGGCCGGCGCGGCCCGCCGCTGCCTCGAAGAGTGGGGGGGCGACCCGCGCCGCGTCGGCCTCCTCATCGCCGCGACCAACACGCCGGCGCAGATGCTCCCCTGCCTCGCCTCCGAGGTGATGGCCAACCTGCACGGCACGCTCTCGCGCTCGATCAGCACCGTCAGCATGCAGGCGCAGGGCTGCTCCG
>DATMVI010000488.1:0-3006 GCA_035563275.1 Pyrinomonadaceae bacterium | reverse complement strand
ATCTCGCCCTACTACTTCTTCAGCTACACCTTCATCCCGCTCTCGGCCATCGCCTTCCCGCACATCCTCATCTTCTGCCTGACGGCGAAGCGGATGGTGCAGTTCAAGAAGACCGTCATCTTCTACCCGCTCTGCATCCTCGTCATCTGGTTCCCGTGCGTCTTCCTCGGCGTGATGGCGAACCGCACGGCGGGCGAGATTCCGGCCATCCGCGCCAAGCAGGAGGCGCGCCGGGTGATGGCCCAGCAGGGCAAGACGATGACGCCCGAGCAGCGCGAGGGGGTGCGCGAGCAGGCCGCCGGCGACGACGTGATCCTCCACCTCCTCCACCACTACGCGCCGCTCTGGCTCGCGGGCATCCTCGGCGCGGGCATCATGGCCGCCGTGATGGCCTCAGACTCGCAAATCCTCGCGCTCTCGACGATGTTCACGGAGGACGTTTTCGCCTTCTACGGCGGCAAGCGGCGCTTCGGCGAGGCCGTGCAGGTGCAGACGGGCCGCGCCTTCGTCATCGTCCTGACGATTGCGGCCTACGCCGTCGCGCTGCGCGCGCCCGAGACCATCTTCGAGATCGCCATCCAGTACGCCTTCTCCGGCTTCGCCGCGCTCTCGCCGCTGATGGTGGCCGCGCTCTTCTGGCGCGGGAGCACGAAGTGGGGCGCGCTGGCCTCGACCGCGTGGGTCGCGCTGGCCGTGGCGGCCGTCGCCTACTTCCAGTACGCCGTCCCGCCGGCCGCGCCGGGGCAGGGGTCGCAGACGGTCGTCTGGGCCGTGGGCGGCACCGACATCCTCGCGCGCACGCCGACCGGCACGAGCTTTTACGGCTTCATGCCCGTCGTCCCGATGGTGCTCGTCTCGGCGCTGCTGATGGTCGTGGTCTCGCTCGCCACGCGCAAGCCGCGCCCCGAGACGGTCGCCAGATACTTCTCCGGAGCCTGAGCGAAACTAACCAGAGGAAGAGAGAGATGAGACACGCCCCCCGCCTTTTCGTTTGCCTGCTCGCCGCCGCCTCCTTCGCCCTCGCGGCCGCCGCGGCCCGCCCCAACTTCACCGGCTCTTGGGAACTCGACCAGACGCGCAGCCACAGCATCCCGCCCGACATGAAGCAGGTGATGACGGTCGTCCACAACGGCGACAGCGTCAGCGTCGAGACCAAGATCGTCAACGCGCAGGGCGAGCGCGTCGTCAAGGACGCCTACACGCTCGACGGCAAGGAGGCCGAGTTCGCGCCGCCGAGGCCGCCCAACGCCCCCGCCGACGCGCCGGCCCCGAAGGGCAAGCGCGCGGGCCGCTGGATGTCGAACGACCGCGGCTTCATCGTCGAGGAGGAGATCACGAACCAGACGCCGAACGGCCCCGAGACCGTCCTCGTCGCCCGCAAGTGGATGACGTGGCCCGACGGCACGCTCTCCATCGAAGTCATCACCGAGCGCGGCGGCAACGCCTTCAACAACAAGCGCGTCTTCGTCAAGAAGAGTTAAGAATCAAAAATGGCGCGCCCCCGGAGGAGCCTCCGAGACTCGCCCGCGCGTCATTCTCAAGAATCAAAATGGTGTGGTTTCGGCACGCCCGTCACGCGCCGAGACCACACCATTTTAATTCTTAATTCTTAATTGACTTTCACCCGAAGCAGTAGAGTTTGCCGTCCTGCGAGCCGATGACGACGCGGCCGGAGGCGACGGCGGGCGAGGCCGAGAGGGGCGCGCCGGCGTTGAACTCGGCGAGCTTGTGGCCGCGCTGGAAGTCGAGGACGTAGAAGCGCCCGTCGTTCGAGCCGAAGAAGACGCGGCCGTCGGCCACGGCCGGCGAGGACTCGACGCGCGCCTGCGTGGCGAACGTCCAGTGCGCCCGGCCCGTGTAGGCGTCGAGGCAGTGAACCATCTTGTCGCGCCCGCCGACGACGACGCGCGCGTCGATGACGGCCGCCGAAGAGTAGAACGGGAACTGCCGCTCGCGGTGCTGGTAGCGCCAGCCGATCTGGCGCGCGACGAGGTTGACGCCGAGCACCTCGTTGTTGAAGGTTCCGTAAAAGGCGTTGCCCGCTAGGAGCGCCGCCGACGCGCCCGTGTAGGCGCCCGACCGCACCTCGTACAACTGCCGGCCGTCCGTCAGGCGCACGGCCCGCAGGAGTTCGTCGCAGCCCGCCACGTAGGCCACGCCCTCGGCCACGCCCGCCGTCGCGTGCACCTGCCCGTTGGTCTTGAGTTTCCACACCGGCCGGCCCGCCGCCGCGCTCAGGCCGTAGAGGTGCGTGTCGTAAGAGCCGACGACGACGCGCCCGCCCGCGACGACGGGCGACGACTTGACCTCGCCCCCGGTCTTGAACGCCCACGCCCGCTGCCCGTCGCCCGCGCGCACGGCGTGGACGACGCCGCCGAGGTCGCCGACGTAGACCACCCCGCGGCTCACGGCCGGCGACGATTCGCCGATGGCGTTGCCGGCCGCGTAGCGCCAGCGCACGCCGCCGTCCGAAAGGTTCAGCGCGACCAGCTCGCCCCGCTGCGTCCCGACGTAGACGACGCCGCCCGCGACGGCCGCCGAGGACTCGATGGACTCGCCCGCGTCGAACGTCCACAGCAGGCGCATGTTGCCGGGGATGCCCGAGTTGGAGAAGCCGGTCAACTGCGCGTTGCCGCGGAACTGCGGCCAGCCGTCGGCCGGCGCGGCGTAGTTGTTCCAGCTCGCCCGCGCCGCGCCGGGCGCGAGGCCCACGGCCACAGCCGACAGCAGGAACGAGCGCCGCGAGAGCGGCGACCCGGCCCGCTGATGCTCCCCTGCTCCGTTCATAACTCTTCACGTCCTCCTCTGCTCACAGGCTGTCAATAAACTCGCTCGTAAATCTCGCGCGCGCCCGCGGCGTCGAAGGGGCGCGGGTTGAAGCGGCCCGTCCACTGCGCGGCCGCGTCGGCGGCGAGGGAGGCCAGGTCCGCGCGCGCGACGCCCGCCGCGCCCAGGCCCTTCGTCAGGCCCGCCGCCCTAATCAACTCTTCCAGTCGCCGCGCGAGC
>DATMVI010000487.1:0-4910 GCA_035563275.1 Pyrinomonadaceae bacterium | reverse complement strand
CCGCCGACGTCAAGGAGATCATCGAAGACCTCCGGCGCCGCGGCATCCACCCGCCCGTCCTGATCCGCTTCCCGCAGCTCATCGCCGCGCAGGTTCGCAAGCTCCAGCGCGCCTTCCAGCGCAGCATCCGCGAGTACGAGTACCAGGGCGCGCACATGTGCGTCTACCCGATGAAGGTCAACCAGAACCGCGCCGTCGTCGAGGAGTACCTGCGCGAGGGCACGCGCTACGACTTCGGCCTCGAAGCCGGGTCGAAGGCCGAGCTCTACGGCGCGCTCGCGCTCGAACAGTCGCCCGACAGCCTGCTCGTCTTAAACGGCTTCAAGGACGAGGAGTTCATCGAGCTGGCCTTCGTCGGCGCGCGCTCGGGCAAGCGGGTCGTCATCGTCGTCGAGAAGCTGAACGAGCTCGACCACATCCTCAAGCTCGCCGACCGCTACGAGGACGGCGAGCAGCTCCCGATGATCGGCATCCGCGTCAAGCTCTACTCGAAGGGCTCGGGCCGCTGGGAGAAGTCGGGCGGCGAGGCCGCCAAGTTCGGGCTCACCACGACCGAGATACTCGAAGTCATCCGCCGCCTCCAAGAGGCGGGCCGCGTGGAGATGCTCAAGCTCCTGCACTTCCACATCGGCTCGCAGCTCACCGACATCAAGCGCATCAAGAACGCGATGAAGGAGGCCGCGCGCGTCTACGCCAAGATTCACCAGATGAAGGTGCCCATCGAACTCCTCGACGTGGGCGGCGGCATGGCCGTCGACTACGACGGGTCGAAGACGGCCTTCGAGTCGTCGGCCAACTACACGGCGCAGGAGTTCGCCAACGACGTCGTCTACACCATCATGCAGGTCTGCGACGACGAGAACGTCCCGCACCCGACCATCATTCAGGAGTCGGGCCGGTACCTCTCGGCCTACCACGCCATCCTTGTCACCAACGTCCAGAGCGAGATCGAGACCGAGGTCGAGGAGATCACGCCGATGGAGATCGACGAGGACGACCCGCAGGTGGTCACCGAGCTCGGCGACCTGCGCGAGACGATCACCGTCAAGAACTACCGCGAGTACTACCACGACGCGCTCGAACACCGCGACGAGCTGTTCACGCTCTTCAACCTCGGCCTCATCACCCTCGAAGACCGCGCCAAGGGCGAGGTCTTGTTCTGGGACGTGTGCGAGCGCGCCGACAAGTACGCGCAGCAGGCCGCCTACGTCTCCGAGGAGTTCTCCGACCTGCGCCGGCTCCTGCGCGCCAAGTACCTGACGAACTTCTCCGTCTTCCGCTCGGTGCCCGACCACTGGGCCCTAGACCAGCTCTTCCCCATCATCCCCATCCACCGCCTCAACAAGGCCCCGACCGAGTACGCCACGCTCTGCGACATCACCTGCGACTCGGACGGCGTGGTCGATAAGTTCGTAGACCTCCACGACGTCAAGCAGGTCCTCGAGCTGCACCCGCTCATCGAGGGCGAGCCCTACTACATCGCCTTCATGCTCGTCGGCGCGTATCAGGAGGTGATGGGCAACAACCACAACCTCTTCGGCGCGCCCAACGAGGCCCACATCCACATCGACGAGGACGGCTACCTCATCAAGAAGGTCGTCAAAGGGACGACGGTCGGCGAGGCCCTCGAGCGCGCGCGCTACGAGCGCGGCCAGCTCCACGAGGGCTTCCGCCGTCAGGTGGCCCTGCGCGTCAAGCGCGGCGACCTGACCGAGGCCGAGGGGGCCGAGGTGGTCGAGTTCTACGAGTCGCGCATCAACGCCTACACCTACCTCGCGGTCAACGGCCAGCCGGAAGACCGACGCCGGCGGAGATAAAGGGAGGAAGCGCAGGAGCCGGAGCGCGGGGTGCGGAATGAAACCGAATCGTCTTCAGTCCCGCACCCCGCGCCCCGACTCCTGCGCTCAGAAAATATGGTGACACAACGTAAGCCGCGCGCCACGAAGTATCTGACCGCGCCGATCCGGCCCGTGCAGGTTGACCGCGACCGCTCGGTGGCCGGCCTCCTCGAAAAGATGGAGGGCGCGGGCCTCGGCGCGCGGCAACTGGCCGAGTCGCACCGCATCTGGCTCGACATGCTCGGCGACAACACGACGATCATCGTCGCCGCCTCGGGCGCGCTCGTGCCCGCCGGGATGCGCCGGCTCCTCGCCTACGTCATCAAGAACCGCTTCGTGGACGTGCTCGTCTGCTCCGGCCCGATGCTCTTTCAGGACTTGCACGAGACCCTCGGCCGCCTCCACTACCAAGCCCACCCCTCGATGACCGACGCCGAGCTCGAAGCCTCGCAGATCAACCGCATGTGGGACGTGCTCGCCAGCGAGGAGGAGTACCGCGAGGCCGACGAGTGGGTCGGCGGCTTCACCAACCAGCTCGACCAGACGCGCGCCTACTCGACGCGCGAGTTCCTGCACCTGCTCGGCCGCGAGCTGGCCGAGATCGCCACCGACGACGGGCTGCTCACCTCGGCCTACAAGGCGCGCGTCCCCGTCTTCTGCCCGACCATCTCCGACAGCGCCATCACCGTCGGCATCGCCGGCGCGCGCTTCGAGAAGAAGAACGCCTTCTGCTTCGACCTCGCGCAGGACATCCTCGACATGATGCAGGTCGGCGCGCGCTCGCGCGTCACCGGCGTCATCAACATCGGCGGCGGCACCTCGCGCAGCTTCGTCCAGCAGATGGAGGCGTCCTCCTACATCCTCAAGACGCAGCCGCGCGGCCACAAGTACGCCATCCAGATTTCCTCCGACGCCGCCCACCCCGGCGGCCGCTCCTCCTCGAACATGGGCGACGAGACGACCATCTTCGGCAAGCTCCAGCGCGGCGCCACCACGGCCCACGTCAACTGCGACGCCACCATCGCCCTGCCCATCCTCATCACCTCGCTCTCGCAGACGGCCGCCAAGTACATGAAGGGCCGCAAGCGCCCCAACTTCACCTTCAACGGCAAGGAGCTGCTCGTCGAGGTGCCGTAGGGCCTCCCGCGCGGGCCGCGGACTACCCCGCGCCTGCCGGCACGAGTCGCCGTCGCGGCTGATGTCGGCGCGCGCCGCCGGTGTCAACCGACATCCCCGCCGCCGCGCGCGGGCCGCCCGCTGCCCGCCGCCGGCCTTCTTCCTGTATACTTTTCCCATGTCCGAATCAGCAGAACTTCCGATGAACTTCGGCGGCATCGCCGAGGAGGAGTTTTCGGGTTTCGAGGCGGCGCGCGTGCTGGTGTGGCCGATCTCGTACGAGGGCACGGTCTCCTACGGCGGCGGGACGGGCGAGGGCGCGATGGCGATCATCGACGCCTCGCGCAACATGGAGCTGTACGACGAGGAGACCGACGCCGAGGTGTATAAGCTCGGCATCCACACGGTCGAACTCACGGGGCCGACCGCGCCGCCCGAGGCGATGATGAAGCGCCTTCTGGAGCGGGCGCGCGAGCTGGTCAGGACAGGCAAGTTCGTCTGCATGATCGGCGGCGAGCACTCGGTGAGCGGGCCGGTCATACAGGCCCACGCCGAGGCTTACGAGAACCTCTCGGTCTTGCAGATAGACGCGCACGCAGACCTGCGCGACTCCTACGACGGCACGCCGCACTCGCACGCCTCGATCATGGCGCGCGTCGTGAAGGACTTGAGGGTTCCGGCCGTGCAGGTCGGCATCCGCTCGATCTCGGCCGAGGAGGCGCGCGCCCTAGACGCCCTGCCGACGCGCATCTTCTGGGCCAAAGACATCGTCGGCCGCACCGACTGGTGGGACGAGGCGGTTTCGGGGCTGACCGAGAACGTCTACCTGACCATTGACATCGACGGCCTCGACCCTTCGCTCGTCGCGCAGACGGGGACGCCGGAGCCGGGCGGCCTCGGCTGGTACGAGGTCGTCGGCCTCGTGCGCACGCTCGCGCGTCAGCGCCGCGTCGTCGGCATGGACTTAAACGAGTACGCCTACGTCGAAGGCCAGAACGCCTCGGCCTTCCTCTGCGCCAAGCTCATCTACAAGTCTCTGGCCTACATCTTCGAGGCCGAGACCGAGCGCGTGCGCGGCCCGCGCGCGTCCGGGGCCGGCGCGTGAAAAGGCGTGAATCGCCGACCGAAGTCCTCAGCCGTCGGCCGCCGGCGAAGGCGAAGCACTGACGACCGGCGACAACGGTTGACGATTCGCGACTCACGGTTTACGGTTTTAAGACGATGAGAGCAGACACTTCAAACTTCCCTCCCTGGTAAGCCTTCCGTGTGTGGGCCGGGCCGGGGCCGCGGGCGGCGCGCGCGTGGGCGCGTGTGCCGCGCGAGGTCTGGTTCGCGCTCGCCCGTTCGGTGATTCCGCCTCCGCGGGAGGACGTTGTACGCGCGCCTGAAGCCGCCAACGTCCCCGACTTCCCGCGAAAGGAGAATCACCGTTCATGTCATCCGAAAGCAATCAAACTGTCGGCGGCTCGCGCTCGGCCGCCGGCCGGCTGCTGCTGCCGCTCGCGCTGACGCTGCTGCTCGTCGAGTTCCTCGACGAGCTCGTAGACGGCGTGCGCGTGGCCGCGTGGCCGCTCGTCCGCGACGACCTGCGGCTCACCTACACGCAGATCGGCGTCCTGCTGACCGTGCCCGCCGTCTTCGGCACGGTCGTCGAGTCGGGCCTCTTCATCCTCGCCGACGTGTGGCGGCGGCGCGCGCTCGTGCTCGCCGGCGGCGTCGCCTTCGCGCTCTCGACGCTTTTCACCGGCCTCAGCTACAGCTTCGCCGCGCTCCTCGCCGCGGCCGTCCTGTTCAACCCGGCTTCGGGCGCGTTCGTCAGCCTCTCGCAGGCCGCGCTGATGGACGCCGCGCCCGCGCGCCGCGAGCAGAACATGGCGCGTTGGACGCTGGCCGGGTCGCTCGGCAACACGGCGGGGCCGTTCGCGGTCGCGGGGGCGGCCGGCCTCGGGTGGGGCT
>DATMVI010000486.1:0-3252 GCA_035563275.1 Pyrinomonadaceae bacterium | reverse complement strand
GCCGCCGCCAACCGCGAGCCGGTCGCCGCGCCGCAGCGCCCCGCGCCGCCGCCCACGCCCATCGGCTACGCGGCCGCCCCGAAGCCGCCCCGTCAGGACGACCGCCACCACATCCCCGCCATCCGCACCGACATCGAGCCGACCAGCGACCGCTTCTTCGAGCGCACCATCCCGCAGGCCACGGCCGTGCTGCTGCGCGAGTCCGGCGGCCCGCTCCACGTCAACGAGATTTACAACCGCCTGCTCGAAGGCGGCTTCCAGTTCACCGGCCAGAACCCCACCATCAGCATCGCCGTCTCCCTCAACCGCAACCGACGCTTCCGCAAGGTCGCCCCCGGCACCTTCGACCTCGTCATCCGCGACGCCGCGCAGGCTTCTTAACAAAAGAACGAGATCAGAGGCCCGCCCGTCGGCGAGGGCGTTGAGGTTCGCGTAACACTCGACGCCCCCGGAC
The DNA here is from genome assembly GCA_035563275.1 of Pyrinomonadaceae bacterium. GTDB lineage: Bacteria > Acidobacteriota > Blastocatellia > Pyrinomonadales > Pyrinomonadaceae > QHXN01. The sequence goes on along the minus strand of DATMVI010000486.1, from coordinate 2,798 downwards.
GGCCGGGCCTCAGCTTCGTCTGCCGGGCGGCGGGCTTGTGTGCTAATTTCTCCGAAGGGTTTCATCATAAATTGGTGTTGAGGTGAACGAATGCGCGCCATGATTCTGGCCGCGGGCTACGGCACGCGGCTCTGGCCCCTGACGATTGACCGGGCGAAGCCGGCCATCCCTTTCATGGGGCGGCCGCTGGTCGGCTACGTCGCCGAGTACCTCGGCCGTTACGGCTTCGACGACGTGGTCGTCAACCTGCACCACCGCCCCGAGTCCGTCCGCGACGCCCTCGGCGACGGCTCGCGCTTCGGCGTGCGCCTGCACTACGTCGAAGAGCCCGTCATCCTCGGCACGAGCGGGGCCATCGCCAACGCGCGCCCGCTCCTCGACGGCGACGCCTTCGTCGTCATCAACGGCAAGCTCGCCACCGACATAGACCTCGCCGCCGCCCTCGACACGCACCGCCGCACCGGCGCGCTCGCCACGCTCGTGCTGCGGCCCAACCCCGCGCGCGAGCGCTACAGCGTGGTGGAGACGCGCGACGGCTACGTGACCGGCTTCGGCGGCTTCCCGGCGTCCGATAAGGCCGGCGGCGTGGGTGTCGGCGAGGGGGCCGGGCCCGGCGCCGGCGGAGCGCCTTTGATGTTCACGGGGATACAGATTTTCGAGCCGCGGGTGTTCGACTACATCCCGCTCGACGGCGAAGGGCGCGCCGTCTTCTCGCATTCGGTGACGGACGTGTTCCTGCCGGCCATCGCGCGCGGCGAGCGGTTGGCGGCGTACGTGGCGCGGGGCGCGTGGCACGAGTTGTCCACGGTCAGGCGCTACCTCGAAACCAGCGTCGAGTTGATGAAGGGGGAAGGGCGCGACGTGGAACTCGGCCCCGGCTCGGTCGTCGAAGAGGGGGCGGACGTGGGTGAGAGCGTGCTGTGGGAGAACGTCGTCGTCCGCCGCGGCGCGCGCGTGCGCGGGGCCGTCCTCGGCGCGGGCGTCGAGGTGGCGGCGGGCGAGACTTTCGAGGAGGTGGCCGTCGTCCGCGCGGAGCTGGCCGCGGGCGAGGAGCGGCCGGAGAAGGGGCTGGCCGGCGAAGTCCGCGGCACGAATTTTGTTGCCCCACTGCCCCGGTGATACAATCCGTCAGCGCTTCATCAACGCCCCAAAGGGTCACAAAAAGGTGGTTTCGGCTTCCGAGTTGAGAAATCGTTTTAACTCGGAGCCCGAACCCGAGGCGGCTTCGTCGCCGACGTTTTCTTCATGGGCCACCCTTCGCAGATCACGCCCCACGCGTTTCAAACCTCCGCGCGCGAACGTCTGACCGAGTACGTCACGCGCGCCGGCGGCAACGCCGGGCGCATCAAGGCCCTCACGCCCGACGCCTCGACCCGCGAATATTTCCGCATCCCGTGGGGCCGCAAGTTGGCCGTCGCCGCCGTCTACCCCGAGCCGTTCGACCCCGAGATTCACCCCTTCCTCGACGTCTCGCGCCTCTTCGCCGACGCCGGCCTGCCCGTCCCCGAAATCCTCGACGTGGACGCCCTCAACGGCATCATCGTGCAGGAGGACTTCGGCGACCAGCAGCTCCGGCGCTTCTTCGAGTCGGCCTCCGACGACGACCGCGAGGCGCTCACCGAGCGGGCCATCGCCCTCATCGCCGACATCCAGAAGGCGACCGCGCTCGCCACCGAGCGCAACTCCATCGCCGCCCGCCTCGCCTTCGACGAGGCCAAGCTCTCGTGGGAGCTGGACTATTTCCGCAAGCACTACTTCGGGAGCCTGCGCGGCGAGACGCTCTCGCACGGCGAGGAGGCGCAGCTCGGCGCCGAGCTCAACGACGTGGCGGCCGAGCTGGCCGCGCGGCCGCGCGTGCTCTGCCACCGCGACTTCCACTCGTCTAATTTGATGGTGGACGCCAAAGGCCGCCTCCGCATCATCGACTATCAGGACGCGCGCATGGGGCCGGCGAGCTACGACCTCGTCTCGCTGCTGCTCGACCGGCGCACCTCGCCGCCCCCGCTCGCGGAGGTGCGCGAGCGCCGCCTCCACTTCCTCGAAGAGCGGCGCGCGCGCGGCCTCGACCCCCTCGACCCGGACGAGTTCGCCTACGAGTTCCGCCTGATGGCCGTCCAGCGCTGCCTGAAGGCGGTCGGCACCTTCTCCTACCAGACGGGCGTCGTCGGCCGCGGCGAGACTTACGCGCAGTTCATCAACCCGATGCTGGAGATCGCGCTCCAAGCGGCCGGCTGGCTCGACCGCTTCCCCGTGCTCCGCGCCGTGCTCGGCGAGAGGGTCAGCCAGCCCGTGCCGCTGAAGACGAAAACGTGAGCGGCGGCGCGGAGGCCCGGCGCGTTTACAGCCCGGAAGCTCTTTTCCCCTTAGCCGTGTTCCGCGGTTAATTTCGCTTTGAGGTATCAGGCAGCCATTATGGATCAGGTCTACATTAACGAACTGTCGCGGCACGTGGGCGAGGAGGTCACGTTGCGCGGCTGGCTCTACAACCTGCGTTCGAGCGGGAAGCTTCTGTTCCCGCAGCTGCGCGACGGGACGGGCATCGTGCAGTGCGTCGTCTTCAGGAAGGCGGTCGCGCCCGAGGTGTGGGACGCGCTCGCGCACTTGGGGCAGGAGTCGGCCGTCAGCGTCCGCGGCAGCGTCCGCGCCGACGAGCGCGCGCCCGGCGGCTTCGAGGTGGACGTGAAAGAGGCCGAGGTCGTGCAGCCGGCCGAGGGCTACCCGATCACGCCGAAGGAGCACGGCACCGAGTTCCTGATGGATCACCGCCACCTCTGGCTGCGCTCGCGCCGCCAGCACGC
>DATMVI010000485.1:0-2093 GCA_035563275.1 Pyrinomonadaceae bacterium | reverse complement strand
CCCGCCCCCGTCGCCTCCGGCCGCCTGATCGCGTCCACGCGGCAGATGATGGCGAGCGTGCAGTCGTCGCCGCTGCCCGTCCTCGTCGCCTCTTCGAGCCAGCCCTTGAGGTTCGAGCCGACGAAGTCGAACCCGTCGGAGCGCAGCATCTCAAGGAGGTCTGTGCCGACCTTGAGGAAGCCGGCCCGCTCCGAGAAAGAGTTCGCGTAGCCGTCGGTCGAGAGCAGGACGAGGGCCGGGCGCGCGTCGCCCGCCGGTTCGACGCGGAGGCGGAAGTTGTCCTCCGCGTCGGGCGTGCAGAGAGAGGTGGTCTCGTTGGCGAAGAGGCGCTCGTCTTCGGGCAGGGCGCGCGCGACTTCGCCGGCCCCGGAGACGGTGAGGATTTCGCCGTCGCCGAGTTGCAGGTAGAGGATGAAGGACTCGGCGACGGCCACGGTCAGCGAGGTCGCGCCGTAGGCGAGCCGCGGGTTGTCTTCGACGAGCTTGCGCGCCCGCGCGCTCTCCTTCCGCGCGAGGTGGTCGAGCTCCTCGGGCGCGAAGGGTCGGGCCTTGAGGTCTGCGTCCACGGCCTCGCGCCAGCGGCGCACGAACTCGCGCGGGAGGCGACGCCGGGCCTCGGCTTCGAGTCCCGTTAAGGCGTCGCGGCCGCGCAGCTCTTCGAGGAACTCGCCGACGAGCTGCGCGGCCTGACGCACGGCGAAGCGCGACCCGCGGTCGCTGCGGAAACACTTGAGGCTCCCGTGCCCGTCGGAGATCGAGAGGATTAAGGGGAGCCCGCTGCCCGACTCGCGCACTTGCAGGATGGCGTCCTGATTGGGGATGCCAGCCCGCAGGTGCGACGCGCCGGGCACGGTCTCGCCGATCACGCGCCACTCGGCCGCGCTGCTAGGTTCGGCCATGCGCGCTCCTTACCACACGTCGTCGATGGTCTTCTGGTTGTCGGCGTCGGTGTCGGCCTGCTGCTGGCCGGCGGGCGCGGCGGCGGCCTGCGCGCCGGGCGCGGCCGTCGGGATGGGCACGGCCGGGGCGTCCGCGCCTCCCGCACCGGCGGCCGGCGTGTCGGCCCCGCTCGCGGGCGACGAGGCCGACTTCAGCACGGCCGTCGAGGCCCATTTGATGTGCTTGACGAGCGCCTCGGGGCTGTTGGCCGCTAAGGGCTTCAGCTCGGGGTGGCCGATGAACCTCTGCAAGACCTCGTCGTCGGCGTCGCGCCCGATGGAGACGGCGATGCGGACGGCCTTCTTGCCCCACGGCTGTTCGAGCAGGGCCTTAAGGCCGGCGTCGAAGTCGTCGGTCGGCTGCCCGTCGGAGACGAGCACGAGGACGGGCGGCAGCGCGCGCTCGCTCATCGGCGGCATCTTCAGTTGCTCGGCGACGAGCTGGAGCGCCTTGCCCATGTCGGTCTCGCCCTCGGCCGTGAGGTCAGTCCACGCGAAGTCGGCGACGGGCGTCGGCTGCGAGATGTGCCACTGCGCGCCGCTGGAAAACCTGACGGCGCGGACGAGCACCTGCGCGTTCGGGTTGTCCTCGGCGACCTTGCGCATGTGCGGGATGGCCTCGCGGATGGCGGTGTTGAGCGCCTGTATCTTCCCGTCCTGCTCCATCGAGCCGGAGCTGTCGGCGATCCAGATGAAGTGCAGCGGCCTCGACGCGAGTTCGCCGCCCGGTCGTCTACTCATAACTCAGTTCTCCTTTGCCCTCGGTTCCGATTTGAAGAAGTTTCGGGACGCGCGTTCCGAGCCCCGAGTCAGAAAACGGCTTGTCTTTTAACTCGGAACCCGCGGCCCGAAACCTCTTTTGGCTCTCACGAAGGGGAATGCTTGGCACTATAACAGACCCGCGCGGCCCGCGCCCGCCGCGCGCGTCGCTCACTGCGACTGCGCGGGCGCGGGCTCAAGGTTCCTCTGCTGTTGCTCCTCGCGCAGCACGTTGAAGACGAAGGGCGCGCCGACGAACAGCAGCGCCGTCAGCAGCAGGAGCAGCACGCAGCCGACGAGGCAGCCGCGCCACCTGCGCCCGCCGCGCGCGGCCGGCTCCGGCGCGGGCGGCTGGAGCCGGCCCGTGCCCGGCGTGCGCGGGGCCGGAGGCGCGTG
>DATMVI010000484.1:0-3765 GCA_035563275.1 Pyrinomonadaceae bacterium | reverse complement strand
GAGCCCTACCAAGAGGTCGAGGCGGCCGCCCCGGTGGGGCTGGGAGTCACAGACCTGTCGGGGATGGGGGAGGCGGCGAGGGAGGCGGAGGCGGCGCGGCTGGCGGCGGAGGAAGCGCGCCGCCCCTTCGACCTGAGCCGCGGGCCGCTGCTGCGCGCGAGCTTACTCCGGCTCAGTGAGGGCGAGCACGTGCTGCTGCTGACGATGCACCACATCGCCTCGGACGCGTGGTCGCTGGGGGTGCTGATTCGTGAGGCCGCCGCACTTTACGAAGCCTTCGCGGCCGGCAAGCCGTCGCCTTTGGCGGAACTGCCCGTGCAGTACGCCGACTACGCCGTCTGGCAGCGGAGACACTTGAGCGGTGAGAGGCTTGAGGCGCAGCTCGCGTACTGGCGCAGGCAGTTGGCCGGGTTGCCGCCGACGTTGGAGTTGCCGGGGGCGAGGCGGCGGCCGGCGACGCAGGGCAACCGGGGCGGGCACGCCTCGTTCCGTGTGGGCGCGGAGGTGTCGGAGAGGCTGCGCGCGTTGGGAAGGGAACAGGGCGCGACGCTCTTCATGGTCTTGCTCGCAGGTTTCAAGGCGCTGTTGTCGCGCTACGCGGGCCGCGAGGACGTGGCGGTCGGGACGGCGGTGGCCGGGCGGGGGCGGGCCGAACTCGAAGGGCTCATCGGCTTCTTCGTCAACGCGCTGGTGCTGCGCGTTGACCTCGGCGGAGACCCGACGTTCCTTGAACTGTTGGGCCGCGTGAGGGAAGTGTGTCTGGGCGCGTACGCGCATCAGGAGGTGCCGTTCGAGCGGGTGGTCGAGGAGCTCGCGCCGGAGCGGACGCTGGCGCGCTCGCCGCTCTTCCAGATTGCCTTCGGCGTGCAGAACGCGCCCGCGCAGGCGTTGGAGTTGAAAGAGCTGCGCCTCAGCCCTCTGGCTTACGAGAACGAGGCCGGGCGGTACGATCTGACCTTGTGGATGAACGAGTCGGAGGGCGGACTGGTCGGGCGCGTGACTTACGACAAGGACTTGTACGACGAGCAGTTGGTGCAGGCTCTGGGCAGGCATTACACGCGGCTTCTGGAGAGCATCGCGGCCGACCCGGAGGCGAAGGTCTGTAAGCTCCAGATGCTCACGGACGAGGAGCTGGAGGCCCGGCGGCAGGCGGAGAGCGCGAGCGCCACTTCGGCTTACCAGAAGTTCATCAGCACCAAGCCGGCCAAAGTCGTCAGCCTCACCCCGCCCGCCCCGTCCACCGAGGAGAGTCACACATGAGCGCGCCGAACGCACCCAAGCCGCCGAACAGGTTCGGCTCCGTCAGGCCGAAACCCATCAGCCTGTCGGCCGAGCATCTGGTCAGGAGCCGCCCCCTCTTTGAAGACGAGGGCTGGCCGCTGCTGGTCGAGCCCGCCGTCGAGCACGTGGAGCTGGTCAGTTGGGCCGGCAGCCAGCGCGGAGAGGTCGAGCGGCTGTTGCTGCGGCACGGGGCCATCCTCTTCCGCGGCTTTAGGGTGGCGGGCGCCGACGAGTTCGAGCAGTTCGCGCGCGCCGTCAGCCCCGACCTCCTCGACTACAGGGAGCGGGCCGCGCCCCGCCACGAGGTGGGCAACCACATCTACACCTCGACCGAGTACCCGGCCGACCAGCGGATACTCCTGCACCACGAGATGTCCTACTCGCACAACTGGCCGACCAAGATTTGGTTCTTCTGCGCGCAGGCCGCGCGGGAGGGCGGGGCCACGCCCATCGCCGACGACCGCAAAGTCTTCCCGCGACTCGACCCGGCGATCAGGGAACTCTTCACGCGCAAGAAGGTGATGTACGTGCGCAACTACGGCGACGGGTTAGACCTCCCGTGGCAGGACGTTTTTCAGACCTCGGAGAAGGCGAAGGTCGAGGAGTACTGCCGGCGGTCTTACACCGAGTTCGAGTGGAAGGAGGGCGACCGCCTGCGGACGCGGCAGGTGAGGCAGGCCGTGGCGACGCACCCGCGGACGGGCGACACGGTCTGGTTCAACCACGCGCACATGTTCCACCAGTCGAGCCTCGACGCGGAGGTGCGCGCCTCGCTCGCGGCCGAGTTCGGCGACGACATCCCGCGCGACGCCTTCTACGGCGACGGCTCGCCCATCGAGGACGCGGTGCTCGACGAGATTCGCCGCGTCTACCGGGAGTCGGCCGTCACCTTCCGCTGGCAGGAGGGCGACATCCTGATGCTCGACAACTTTCTTTCGTCGCACGGGCGCGAACCCTTCGCCGGCCCGCGCCGGATTCTGGTGGCGATGGCGGAGCTCTACACCAACCGCGAGTTCTGCTAGGAACCGCTCGGCGCTTCGAGCGGCCGGCCCGACTCTTCACCCCTGACCTTCGACACGAAGTCGTACAGCTCGTCGCGGCTGATCGAAGAGACCGCGGGCTTCTGGACGATGAGGGCCGCGGCGTCGTTCGCCACCGACGCGGCGCTCTCGATGTCCAAGCCCGAAGCGTAGGCCACGGCCATCACCGCCCGCACCGTGTCGCCGCACCCGACCGCGTCCACCTCGCGCACCGCGTGCCCCCTGACGTGGAAGTACGCGCGCCCGTCGAAGCCGCAGACGCCCTCCTCGCCGAGCGTCACGACGACGTTCTTGGCCCCGACCATCTCGAACAGCCGGCGGACGCCCTGCTCCCTCCGGCCGGGCGCGTGGAACGTGCTGACCAAGGCCGCGGCCTCGTGCGCGTTGGGCGCGACGATGTCGGCCCCGGCGAACAGGCCGATGTTGGGCGGCTTGGCGTCCACCACGACGGGAACCCCCGACGCGCGGCACAGGCCCACGATCTCCTCCGAGACGCCCGAACGGAAAAGACCCTTGTCGTAGTCGCTGAGGATCACCACGTCGCTCCCCGCGACCTCGCCGCGCGCCCTCTCCACCAGCCTCTCGGCCAGCTCGGCGGAAATCCGCTCGGTGGACTCTTCGTCCACGCGGATGACGTAGCTGTCGTCGAGGTAGAGGCGGCTCTTGACGGTGGTCGGGCGGGTGTCGTCGGGCAGGAAGGTGTGGCGGATGCCGCGCCGCTCGGCGAGCCGCTTGAGCGTCACGCGGTTGCCGTCGTTGCCGGCGACGCCGAGGATCGAGGTCTGCACGTCCAATGCGGCGAGGTTGACGGCGACGTTGCCCGCCCCGCCGAGCGTCATCACCTTGTCGGTCAGCCTGTAGGCGCGCTTGCCCGGCTTCTCCGAGTCGATGGGCTTGCTCTGCCCGGTGCGGCAGAACTGGAAGAGGTCGAGCATCACGTCGCCGATGACCGTGACCTTCCGCGACGGGAGCGAGTCGAGCGCCTTGAGAATCTTCTCTGCGGGCTTCGGGCCGAAGCCCCCGTGGTGAACTTTCATGGTCATTTGAACGGGCCGCCGCGCGCCAGCCCGCCGGCGGCCGCGGCCGAATATACCACGAGACCCTGAAGGCCGCCGCCCGCGGCCGCGCGCCGCCGCGGGGCCGTTTCACCGCGCAGGCGTTAACGCGCAAGGCCGCGCGCGCGTGCCACTTTCCGCAAATCCATGTCGCGCGCTCCGCCGAGACGCTGTAGTATTGGCGGCGGACTACACCGAAGGAGTGACGCGGAAGATGAGAGAGCACATCGTGAGAAGCATCGGCGTCGGGGGGCTGAGCCTGCTGCTCCTGCTCGGGGCGCCCTTCGGGGCGCCGGCGCAGCAGGGCGAGCTGGCCGGCGGCCTCGGCGTCTTCGTCGATCCGCCGCGGGCGCGACGGCCCGCGCGCCCGCGCGAGCGCGCCGTCTCCG
>DATMVI010000483.1:0-6730 GCA_035563275.1 Pyrinomonadaceae bacterium | reverse complement strand
CGCCATCTCCTTCGCCTCGGGCTGGCACGCCGACGACTTCGTCATCGCGCCCGAGAGCTACGCCGAGCGCAAGCAGATCATGCTGCGCGAGATCGAGACCGTCCGCCGGCTGTGGCGGGGCGAGGCGGTGAGCTTCCGCGGCGGGGCGGGCAACGACGTGGAGGTCAGGATTTTCCCGAAGCCCGTCCAGACCGAGCTGCCCGTCTGGCTGACGGCGGCCGGCAACCCCGAGACTTTCGAGATGGCGGCCGAGATCGGCGCCAACCTGCTCACGCACCTCCTCGGCCAGAGCCTCGAAGAGCTGACCGCGAAGGTCGGGCTCTACCGGAAGGGCTGGCGCGAGGCGGGCCGCGCCGGCGAGGGCCGCGTCACGCTCATGCTCCACACCTTCGTCGGCGAGAGCCTCGAAGAGGTGCGCGAGCGGGTGCGCGTGCCGTTCACCAACTACCTGCGCAGCTCGGTCGACCTGACGCGCAACATGGCCCGGAGCCTCGGGCGCGACATCGACCCGAAGAAGCTGACCGAGGAGGACATGGAGGCCGTCCTCGCCCACGCCTTCGACCGCTTCTTCGAGACGAGCGGGCTGTTCGGCACGCCCGAATCCTGCCTCGCCAAAGTCGCGGAGCTGAGGCGGGCGGGCGTTGACGAGGTGGCCTGCCTCATCGACTTCGGCGTCGAGGTCGAGGCCGTGATGCGGAGTCTGGAACTTCTCGACGAGGTGCGGCGGGCCGACGCCGAGGCGCGCGAAGGGCGCGAGCGCTACACGCTGCCCGCGCAGATCGCCGGCCGCGGCGTGACGCACGTGCAGTTCACGCCCTCGACGGCGCGGATGCTTCTGCTCGACGAGCAGTCGGCCGAGGCCCTCGGCACGGTCAGGGAGATTCTGGTCGGCGGCGAGGCGCTGCCGGCCCCGCTGGCGCGGCAACTGCGCGAGGTCGCGCCCGCGCGCCTGCACAACATGTACGGCCCGACCGAGACGACCGTTTGGTCTTCGACGCACGCCGTCGAGGAGGTCGGCGCGGGCGTGCCGGTCGGCCGCCCCGTCGCGAACACCGAGATTCACGTCGTCGACAAGTTGATGCGGCGCGTGCCGGTCGGGGTGGCCGGCGAGCTGCTCATCGGCGGCGAGGGCGTCGCCCGCGGCTACCTCGCGCGCGCCGTGCTGACGGCCGAGCGCTTCGTGCCGAACCCGTTCTCTCGCGAGCCGGGCGCGCGCCTCTACCGCACCGGCGACCTCGCGCGCTACCTGCCCGACGGGCAGCTTGATTTCCTCGGGCGCGCCGACCAGCAGGTCAAGCTCGGCGGCCACCGCATCGAGGTGGGCGAGATCGAGAACGCGCTGGTCGGGCACGACTGGGTGAGGGAGGCCGTCGTCGTCGCCCGCGAGGACGAGGCCGGGGGGAAGCGTCTGGTCGCCTACGTGGTGGTCGAGGGGAAGCCGGCCGAGGAGGCTTTCGAGCAGCAGCTCGTCGGGGCCGCGAGCGCCGAGTTGCCCGTCGGCGAGCGGCGCTACCGCCTGCCTAACGGGATGGTCATCGCGCACCTCAGCGACTTCCAGACGAACCTCGGCTACCGCGAGATTTTCGAGAACGAGGCCTACCTCAAGCACGGCATCACGCTGCGCGACGGGGCCTGCGTCTTCGACGTGGGGGCCAACACAGGCTTCTTCAGCCTCTTCGTCAACCGGAAGTGCCGCGGCGCGAAAATCTACGCCTTCGAGCCGATCCCCACCACCTTCGAAATCCTGCGCACCAACGCCGGCCTCCACCGCCTCGACGCGAAGCTCTTCAACTGCGGCATCTCCGACCGGGCCGGCTCCGCCACCTTCACCTTCTACCCGCTGATGGACGGCCTCTCCAGCCGCTACGCCGACACGGAGAAGGACAAGCAGGTCACGCGCACGATCATCCTCGACTGGCTGCGCCAGCACCCCTCGGCCGGCGGCCCCGAGCTGCTCACGCCCGAAGAGCTCGATCAGGTGCTGGGCGAGCGCTTCAGGGCCGAGACCTTCGACTGCCCGCTGCGCACGCTCTCGGACGTGTTCGCCGAAGAGGGCGTCGCCGAGATCGACCTCCTCAAGGTGGACGTGGAGCGGAGCGAGCTGGACGTGCTGCGCGGCGTCCGCGACGAGGACTGGAAGAAGATCAAACAGGTGGTGATGGAGGTCGAGAGCGACGAGCTGCTCGCCGACATCACCGCGCTGCTCGAAGGCCACGACTTCGAGGTCAAGTCCGAGCGCATCATCAACGTCGAGGGGTCGGCCGGCGCGCTCGCCGTCCACATCTACATGCTCTACGCCGTCCAGCGCGGCTACCGCCCCGCGCCCGGCTCCGGGTCGAACGGCCACGCGCCCGCCCCGCCGCCCGCCGCCGCCGAGCCGGCCCGCGAGTGGTCGCTCGGCGGCGTCCGCGCCTACCTGCGCGAGCGCCTGCCGGGCTACATGCTGCCCTCGGCCTACGTGCTGCTCGACGCGCTCCCGCTGACGCCGAACGGGAAGGTCGACCGCAAGGCGCTGCCCGACCCGCAGGGCCTCCGCCCCGAGCTGGAGGTCGAGTACGTCGAGCCGCGCAACGAGACCGAGCGGCTCATCACGTCGGTCTGGCAGGAGGTGCTCGGCGTCGAGCGCGTCGGCGTCCACGACAACTTCTTCGAGGTCGGCGGAACCTCCCTGCTCATCGCGCAGGTTTACAGCCGTCTGCGCGACGAGTGCTCGGAGCGGCTCACGATGGTCGAGATGTTCCGCCACCCGACCATCGCCTCGCTCGCGCGCTTCCTGAGCGGCGAGGAGGAGGCGGCGGGGCAGCCCACGGTGCGACAGGCGCAGGAGCGCGTCCGCAAGCAGGCGGGGGCCGTGCTCCAGCAGCAGAAGTTGATGGCCGAGCGGCGGCAGGCGGCCGCCCGCCGCAAGCCGCGGCCCGGCCCGTAACACTTCGGAGGGGAGGGGCGGCCCGATGAGGGTGCAGACCGTAGGCGTGATCGGGGCCGGCGTGATGGGCGTCGGCGTGGCGCAGGGCCTCGCGCAGACCGGCCACCGGGTGATCGTCGTCGATCTCTCGGAGGGGATTCTCGACCGCGCGCGCGGCGAGCTGAGGAACAACCTCCGCCTCCAGAACCTCTTCCGCAAGGGCGGGGCCAAAGAGTCGCCCGCCGAGGCGGCCGAGCGCGTCCGCTTCACGCTCGACTACGCGGAGCTCGGCGCGGCCGAGTTCGTCGTCGAGAACGCGACCGAGAAGTGGGAGGTCAAGCGCGAGGTCTACGCGCGGCTCGAAGAGGTCTGCGCGCCCGCGTGCGTCTTCGCGGCCAACACCTCGGCCATCCCCATCACGCGCATCGCCTCGGCGACCCGGCGCGCCCCGCAGGTCGTCGGCATGCACTTCATGAACCCCGTCCCGCTCAAGCCCGTCGTCGAGGTCATCCGCGGCTACCACACCTCGCCCGAGACGCTTGAGGCCGCGCGCGCTCTGCTGGCGGCGATGGGCAAGGAGGCCGTCGTCGTCAACGACTCGCCGGGCTTCGTCTCGAACCGCGTGCTGATGCTCACGGTCAACGAGGCCGTCTACCTGCTCCACGAGGGGGTCGCCTCGGCCGAGGACGTGGACAAGATTTTCAAGACCTGCTTCGGCCACAAGATGGGGCCGCTGGAGACGGCCGACCTCATCGGCCTCGACACCATCCTGCTCTCGCTCGAAGTCCTCTACGAGAGCTTCAGCGACAGCAAGTACCGGCCCTGCCCGCTGCTCCGGAAGATGGTGGACGCCGGCCTCCACGGCCGCAAGAGCGGCCGCGGCTTCTACGCCTACTGACGACACACACACCTTGAGCGGGGCCGCCGCCCGGCCGGGGCGGCGGGCGGATGCCCATGACCACCGACGACAACAAAGCGAAGATCAGGGCCTTCATCGCGGGGCACGTGCGCCACCGCGAACTGCCGGACGACGCGGATATCTTCGCCACCGGCTTCGTCAACTCCCTCTTCGCCATGCAACTGGTGATGTTCGTCGAGAAGGAGTTCGGCGTGACGGTCGAGGACGAAGACTTGGAGATCGACAACTTCAGGAGCGTGGACGCCATCGCCGCGCTCGTCGAGCGCAAGGCGGCCGCCGCGCCGCGGCGCTGACGCCCGCCGGGGAGCGCACGTGCAGATCGAGCTGACGCCGCAGCAGAAGAGAGACCGCGCCGAGTTCCGCGAGTTCGTCGCGGCCGAGGTCGCGCCGCGCGCCGGCCGGTTCGACCGCGAGGGCGCGGTTCCCGCCCGGCTCGTCGCGCAGGTCGCCGCGCGCGGCTACCTCGGCGCGCTCCTGCCGCGCGCCGGCTCGCCCCCGATGGACGCCGTCACCTACGGCCTGCTCAACGAGGAGTTCGGGCGCGGCTGCTCGTCGCTGCGCAGCCTCCTGACCGTCCACAACATGGTCGCCCACGCCGTCCGGAGGTGGGGCGCCCGGCCGCTCAAGGAGCGCTGGCTGCCCGGCCTCGCCGCCGGCGAGGTGGTGGCCGCCTTCTGCCTCTCGGAGCCGGGCGTCGGCAGCGACGCCGCCGGCGTGCGGACGACGGCCGAGCCCGACGGCGACCACTACGTCCTCGAAGGGGCGAAGAAGTGGATCACCTTCGGCCAGCTCGCCGACCTCTTCCTCGTCTTCGCGCGCAGCGAGGGGCGCCCGACCGCCCTGCTCGTCGAGCGCGGGACGCGCGGCCTCTCGGTCGTGCCCATCGAAGGGATGCTCGGCGTGCGCGCCTCGATGCTGGCCGAGCTGCGCTTCGAGGGCTGCCGCGTGCCGCGCGAGAACGTGGTCGGCCGCCCCGGCTTCGGCTTCTCGCACGTCGCCTCGTCGGCCCTCGACTGGGGGCGCTACAGCGTCGCGTGGGGCTGCGTCGGGCTGGCGCAGGCGTGCCTCGACGCGAGCCTCGCCTACGCCGGCGAGCGCGAGCAGTTCGGCGCGCGCCTCAAAGACCACCAGCTCATCCGCCGGATGCTCACCGACATGATCACGAACACGAAGGCCGCCCGCCTGCTCTGCCTCCACGCCGGCTGCCTGAAGGAGCGCGGCGACCCGCAGGGCATCGTGGAGACCAACGTCGCGAAGTACTTCGCCTCGACGGCCGCGTCGCGCGCCGCCGCCGACGCCGTGCAGATTCACGGGGCCAACGGGTGCAGCCCCGACTACCCCGTCGAGCGCTACCTGCGCGACGCCAAGATCATGGAGATCATCGAAGGCAGCACGCAGATTCAGCAGCTCACCATCGCCGAGTACGGCCGGCAGGAGCAGAGCCTATGAGCAGCGCCGACGCCGCGCCGCAGGCCGCCGACGCCGCGCCGCCCGCGCCCCCGGCCGCGCGCGCCGACGGGGAGAGGGTCGTCAAGTGCGTGGTCTGGGACTTGGACGACACGCTCTGGGAGGGCGTCCTCCTCGAAGACCGCGAGGTCAGGCTCAGGGAGGGCGCGGCCGCCGTCGTCCGGGAGCTGGACGCCCGCGGCATCCTCCAGTCCGTCGCCAGCAAGAACGACCACGACCCGGCCTTCGAGCGGCTGCGCGCCTTCGGCCTCGACGAGTACTTCCTCTACCCGCAGATCAACTGGAACCCGAAATCCTCCTCGGTCAGGGCCATCGCCGAGTCGCTCAACATCGGCCTCGACGCCGTCGCCTTCATCGACGACCAGCGCTACGAGCGCGAGGAGGTCGCCTTCTCGCTCCCCGAGGTGCTCTGCATCGACACGGCCGAACTCGACCGCCTGCTCGACCGCCCCGAGCTGAACCCGCGCTTCATCACCGAGGACTCGAAGCGGCGGCGGCTGATGTACTTCGGCGACCTCGAACGCCGCAAGTCCGAGGAGGCTTTCGTCGGCCCGAAGGAGGAGTTTCTGGCGACGCTCGGGATGCGCGTCGAAATCTCGGAGGCGAGGGAAGAGGACTTGCGGCGGGCCGAGGAGCTGACCGTCAGGACGAACCAGCTCAACTCGACCGGCCGCACTTACTCCTACGAAGAACTCGACGCCTTCCGCGTCTCGCCCGCGCACAAACTGCTCGTGATGAGCTGCGACGACAGGTTCGGCGGCTACGGCAAGGTCGGGCTCGCGCTCGTCGAGTGCGGCGCGGAAGTCTGGACGCTCAAGCTGCTGTTGATGTCCTGCCGCGTGATGTCGAAGGGCGTCGGGACGGTCATGCTGAGCCACGTCATGCGCTCGGCCCGCCGCGCGGGCGCGCGCCTCCGCGCCGACTTCGTCGCCAACGACCGCAACCGGATGATGTTCGTCACCTACAAATTCGCGGGCTTCAAAGAGGCGGAGAAGGACGGGCAGTCTTACGTCCTCGAAAGCGACCTGACGAGGATTCCGCCCGTGCCCGACTACCTTGAGCTTCAGGCCGAAGACGGGGCGTGAGAGTCCCGCCCGCCGCAGTCCCACACGCCGGGGCGTCGCCGTCCGCGCGCGCCCGCAGCCACTGAAGGCGCACACGCGCCGCCGCCCGAGGGCCGCCCCGCCGCCGACACTACAGACGCGGAAATGAAACCCGAAACCACATTGAGCGGCCCCCCCGCCGCGGGAGCTGTCGAGACTCTGGGCCTCGACGCCTCGGCCGCCCCGCGCGCCGCCGCGGCCCCGCACCTGATCTCCCTGCCCGGCGGTCACTGGTCGCTCTGGCGCTGGGCGAGCCTGCGCGGCGCGGGCTTCCCCGTCGCCTCGGTGCTCCCTCTGGGCGCGCCCGAGTGCGCGGCGCTCGGCGAGCGGATCGTC
>DATMVI010000482.1:0-7906 GCA_035563275.1 Pyrinomonadaceae bacterium | reverse complement strand
CACTGGACGCAAGACCCGCGCGAGGGCGGCGGCCGCATCGTCGGCGAGGGCTGCCACTTCGTCGACCTCATGCAGTTCTGGACGGGCGCGCACGTCACGCGCGTCCACGCCGAGGCGGTCGCGGCCCGCGACGAGCAGGTGACGGACGAGGACAACGTGGTGGTCACGCTCCGCTTCGCCGACGGCTCGAACGGCGTGCTGGCCTACGTCGCCGAGGGCGACCGCTCTCTGCCGAAGGAGCGGGCCGAGCTTTTCGGCGGCGGCCTCGCCTTCGTCCTCGAAGACTTCCGCCGCGCCACGCTCCACCGCGGCGGGAGGGAGGAGGCGCTGAAGCTGCGCGCGCAGGACAAGGGTCAGGCCGGGCAGGCGCGCGCCGTCTGCGCGCTCGTCCGCGCCGGCGGGCCTTTGCTGACCCCGCTCGAAGACCTCGCCAACACCTCGCGCGCCACCTTCCGCATCCGCGAGAGCCTGCGCGCTGGCCGCCCGCTCGACGTTTGAAGAGTTTCCGCAGGGCAGACTTTTAAACCACCCTTCAAGGAGAGTGAAACGCCCCGATGCCAAGCCCGACGCCACGCTTCATCAGCCTCGCCGCCGCCGCCCTTCTCTCGATGTCAACGCTCGCGCCCGCGCCCGCGCAGAAGCCCGCCATCCCGCAGCGGCCCGCGGGCGGCACGGTCATCTTCGCCGTCGAGAAGCACGAGGCGAACGCGCAGATCGAGCCGGTCGTCATCCTCCGCGGCGGCGCCTACGTCAAGCCGCCCGTGGACGAGAGCGACGTGACGGGCGGCAACGCCGAGGCCGTGGCGCGGCGCTTCATCGGCGAACACTTCAGGGCCGGCCGGCAGTTCCGCCTGCTCTTCGGCGGCGGCGAGGACGGCAGCGTCACGGTCGTTAAATACATCGAGCCGGGCTGCGTCGGGATGTGGGCCGAGGTCAGGGCCGACACCTCGGTGCGCCTCGGCGGCGAGGTGCAGGCGCTGGCGACCAACTCGAAGACCATCGGCGCGGGCCCCGCCTCGCGCCGCGCGCCGACCGAGGCCGAGCGCGCCGCGGCGCTCGACCTCGCGCGCGCCGCCTTCGCGCGCAACGGCGTGACCGCCCCGCTCCTCAAAAAGATGGAGGTCTTCAACCTGACGGCCGCCGACCTCGACCGCGACGGCAAGTTTGAACTCGTCGGCAGCTTCCGCGTCGAGAACAACACCGAGCAGAATTTCGACGCGCACACGCTCTTCATCATCTACGAGCCGGACGGCCTCGGCCTCAAGCCGGCGCTGACGTGGCACCACCGCGGCGGCGAGGCCGAGTACGCCGACCGCCGCCTCGTAGACCACGCCGACCTCGACGGCGACGGCGTCTCCGAAGTCATCGCCGAGGGCCACTACTACGAGAGCAACGACTACTTCATCTACAAGAAGCAACAGGGCCGCTGGCGCAGCGTCTATCAGGGCGGCGGGGGCGGATGCTGAGAAGGGAAGTAGACAGTAGACAGTAGTCAGTAGTCAGTAGGAAGAGCTTCGGCGGCGAATCGTCCTCGGTGCCGGCGTCAGCATCCTCTACGCGGAGCGCTACTGACTACTGACTACTGACTACTGTCTACTCTTCTTTTCCACCTGTGGAAAAAGCGTCGTCGGTTGTGGCGACTTCTGACGTGAATAAAGCGCATCGCGCGGCCGGCTCGCATTAAATTCGGGGGGCTGTTTATTCGCGCTCATTACGGCGCGTTTCGCGCGCCGGCGGGCGGGGGAACGATTGTCTTGCAATCTCGGGGTCGAGTGCTATAATCCGCCACGCCCGGCGAAGGCGTGTGTCCGCAGACGGCTTCGCCGGAGCCACCCGCGCAACCCGGCACCACCACCCCCCGCGCGGCCATTCGCCGAACAGAAGTTCAGAGAAGTTCACGGGCAGGATGTCGTCGGATAACGTCAAGAAGATGCCTCTGTTCGCCGTGCCCGACGCGGGCGCGGCCGACGACGCGCCCGCGCCGAAGAGGGGCGCGCGCCGTCCCGCGGCCGAGGCCCCGGCCGTCTGCCAGCGCTGCTTCGGCACCGGCCTCGAAGTCGTGCCGGGCAAGGGCGCGCGCCGCTGCGAGTGCCGCACGCAGGACACGCGCGGCAAGCTCTTAGAGCAGGCCCGCATCCCGCGCCGCTACCGCGAGGCCGTCCCGCCGCGCAAGGAAGCTTGCACGCTCCAGAACTTCTACCCCGCGCCCAACAACGGCTCGCAGCTCAAGGCGTTCAACTACGCCTTCCGCCTCGTGCGCGAGTACCCGGCCGTAGAGCGCGGCCTGCTCTTCACCGGCCCCGTCGGGGTGGGGAAGACGCACTTGGCGGTCGCCATCCTCCACGGCCTCGTCGAGAAGGGCGTGCCCTGCCTCTTCTACGAGTTCGGCGCGCTGCTCAAAGAGATTCAGGACTCCTACAATTCCGTCTCCAACACCTCGGAGCTGGGCGTGCTCTCGCCGGTCTATCAGGCCGAAGTCCTCGTGCTCGACGAACTCGGCGCGTCGAAGCCGACCGACTGGGTCAGGGACACGATGATGCAGATCATCGGCAAGCGCTACAACGACAAGCGCCTCACCATCTTCACCACCAACTACCTCGACGCGCGCCGCCACCCGTCGGACGAGACGCTCGAAGACCGCGTCGGCGTCCGCCTCCGCTCGCGCCTCTACGAGATGTGCAAGACCGTCCAGATCGACGGCGACGACTACCGCAAGCAACTCGACGCGAAACAGGTTTAGCGTTGCCACTTCATCCGCCGAGCGCGAGCCGACCTTTCACCGAAGGGTCGGCTTTTTTGCGCGCGCGGCGGCGGTTCGCGCGGGCGCGCGGCCGCCGTATATAATGCGCCGACACCGACTCTTCTGAAAGTAGCCCGGAGATGCCCAGACGCACCGACATCCGTAAAATCCTGCTCATCGGCTCCGGCCCCATCGTCATCGGGCAGGCGGCGGAGTTCGACTACTCGGGGACGCAGGCGTGCAAGGCGCTGCGCGCCGAGGGCTTCGAGGTCGTGCTCGTCAACTCGAACCCGGCGACGATCATGACCGACCCGGAGACGGCCCCGCGCACCTACGTCGAGCCGCTCACGGTCGAGACGGTCGCGGCCATCATCCGGAGGGAGCGGCCGGACGCGCTGTTGCCGACCGTCGGCGGGCAGACGGCGCTCAACCTCGCGATGGCCCTCTCGGACGCGGGCGTGCTCGCCGCGGAGGGCGTCGAGATGATCGGGGCCAAGCGCGAGGCCATCCGCCTCGCCGAAGACCGCGAGCTGTTCAAGCGCGCGATGGAGGAGGAGGGCCTGCCGATGCCGCGCGGGGGCTTCGCGCACTCTTGGGCCGAGGCCGAAGCGATCGTCGAGCAGACCGGCTACCCGGCCATCATCCGCCCCTCCTTCACGCTCGGCGGGACGGGCGGCGGCACGGCCTACCACCCCGAAGAGTTTCAGGAGATCGTCCGCGCCGGCCTCGCCGCCTCGCCCGTCGGTCAGGTCTTGATCGAAGAATCCATCCTCGGCTGGAAGGAGTACGAGCTGGAGGTGATGCGCGACCTCGCCGACAACGTCGTCATCATCTGCTCGATCGAGAACTTCGACCCGATGGGCGTCCACACCGGCGACTCCATCACGGTCGCGCCCGCGCAGACCTTGACCGATGTGGAGTACCAGCGCCTGCGCGACATGTCGATCAGGATCATCCGCAAGGTCGGCGTCGAGACCGGCGGCTCGAACATCCAGTTCGCCGTCAACCCCGAGGACGGCGCGGTGCGCGTCATCGAGATGAACCCGCGCGTCTCGCGCTCGTCGGCGCTGGCGTCGAAGGCGACGGGCTTCCCCATCGCCAAGATCGCGGCCAAGCTCGCCGTCGGCTACACGCTCGACGAGATCAGCAACGACATCACGCAGAAGACGCCGGCCTCCTTCGAGCCGACCATCGACTACGTCGTCGCCAAAATCCCGAAGTGGAACTTCGAGAAGTTCCGCGAGGCCGAGGACGTGCTGGGCACGCAGATGAAGTCGGTCGGCGAGGTGATGGCCATCGGGAGGACTTTCAAGGAGGCGCTCTTTAAAGGGCTGCGCTCGCTCGAAGCGGTGCGCCCGCTGCGCCTTGAGGGCGTGCCCGACGACGAGTTGCAGCGCCGGCTGGCGCGCCCCAACTCGCAGCGCTTCTCCTACATCATGCACGCGCTGGAGCGCGGCTGGTCGCTCGAAGAAATCCACCGCCTCACGCGCATCGACCCGTGGTTCCTCGAACAGCTCCGGCAGGTGACGCTCATCCAGCGCGAGGTCGAGGGGCGCAGGCTCGAAGAGATTCCGCGCGAGACGCTGCGCGAGTTCAAGGAGGCGGCCCTCTCCGACCGGCGGCTCGCCTACCTGACGAGCCGCACCGAGGACGAGGTGCGGGCCTACCGCAAGTCGCTCGGCCTCACGCCCGTCTACAAGCGCGTGGACACCTGCGGCGCGGAGTTCGAGTCCTACACGCCCTACCTCTACTCGACTTACGAGGAGGAGGACGAATCCGAGCCGACCTCGCGGCGCAAGATCATGATTCTGGGCTCGGGGCCGAACCGCATCGGGCAGGGCATCGAGTTCGACTACTGCTGCTGCCACGCCTCGTTCGCGCTGCGCGAGGCCGGCTTCGAGACCGTCATGGTCAACTGCAACCCCGAGACGGTCTCGACCGACTACGACACCTCCGACCGGCTCTACTTCGAGCCCCTCACGTTCGAGGACGTGATGAACATCGTGGACGTCGAGAAGCCCGAAGGCATCATCGTCCAGTTCGGCGGGCAGACGCCTCTGAATCTGGCGGCGCGTCTGGCCGCGGCCGGCGCGCCCATCATCGGCACCTCGCCCGACTCCATCGACCTCGCCGAAGACCGCAAGCGCTTCGGCGCGCTGCTCCACAGGCTGGGGATCCCGCAGGCCGAGAACGGCACGGCCACCTCGTTCGAGGAGGCGCGGGACTGCGCGGCGCGCATCGGCTACCCCGTGATGGTGCGCCCCTCGTTCGTCCTCGGCGGGCGCGCCATGGCCATCGTCTACGACGAGAAGAGCCTCGACACCTACATGCGCACGGCCGTGGACGCCTCGCCCGAAAAGCCCGTGCTGATAGACAAGTTCCTTGAGCGCGCGGCCGAGTTCGACGTGGACGCTCTGGCCGACGAGACGGCCGTGGTCGTCGCCGGCATACAGGAGCACATCGAGGAGGCGGGGATTCACTCGGGCGACTCAAGCTGCGTGCTGCCGCCCGTCCGCATCGCCGGGGAGCACCTTGAGACGATGCGCCACTACACGCGGGTGCTGGCGCGCGAGCTGCGCGTGCGCGGCCTGCTCAACATCCAGTTCGCCATCAAGGACGACCGCGTCTACGTCCTCGAAGTCAACCCGCGCGCGTCGCGCACCGTGCCCTTCGTCTCGAAGGCGACGGGCGTGCCTCTGGCGCGCGTCGCCGCGCTCGTGATGGCGGGCAGGGAGCTTGCGAGTTTCGACCTGCCGGGGGAGCTTTCGGTCGGGCGCGTCTTCGTCAAGTCGCCGGTCTTCCCGTTCAAGAAGTTCCCCGGCGTAGACCCGATACTCAGCCCCGAGATGCACTCGACGGGCGAGGTGATGGGCGTCGGCGAGACGTTCGGCGAGGCTTACGCGAAGGCGATGACGGGGGCGGGGCTGGAGCTGCCTTCGGAGGGCACGGCCTTCATCAGCGTCAACGACTCGGACAAGGGGCAGGCGGTGGTCGTCGCGCGGCGGCTGGCGCGGCTCGGCTTCAGCCTGACGGCGACGCTGGGGACGGCGGCGCGGCTGCGCGAGGTGGGCCTTGAGGCCGAGACGGTCTTCAAGGTCAACGAGGGCCGGCCCAACATCGCCGACAAGATTCGGCAGGGCGAGATCGCGCTCGTCGTCAACACGCCGCTCGGCCGCGTCTCGCACTACGACGAGCAGGCCATCCGCCGCGCCGCGCTCCAGTTCAACGTGCCGTGCGTGACGACGATGACGGGCGCGCAGGCCGTCGTCGAGGCCATCGCCGCGCGCCGCTCGTCGGCCCTCTCCGTCGTCACCCTGCAAGAGCTGCACGAGGCCTCCGGCGCCGCCCGCCGGAGTTGACGGCCGCGGGTTGGGAGAAGCCGTGCGACCGATTGAACCGCCCGGCCGCCGCCGACTCGGCAACCCGCGCTCCGTCCCGCCCGCCAAGCAAAAAAGCTCCCGCCCGGCTGCGTCGGCCGGGCGGGAGCGAAAATTTCGTCGGTGAGGGAGACCGTCGTGAGTTTAGACGGGCTGGACGACGGGCTGGTTCGGCGCGCCGTTGGTCGAGTTGCCGATGACGCGGTTGTTGCCCGACGAGAAGGTGTTCCCGCCGGCGTTCGAGATGCCCGTCCCGTTCTGCGTGATGAAGTTGTTCGAGAGGCGCACCTCGACCGCGCCCGCGCCCGCCTGCACGCCCGTGGTGCAGAAGGCGACTTGGTTGCCGTCGAGGTTGACGAAGGTGTCGAGCGCGCCCTCCTCGACGTCGATGCCGACCGAGGAGTGGTTGGTGATCTCGCTGTTGGCGACGAGGCCGCGCCCGCCGTTGACGAACTTGACGCCGTTGGCGCACTTCGAAATCTTCGAGTTGACGACCGCCGCGATGGCCTGCCCCGAGGTGGTCTCGACGCGGATGCCGTCGTTCAGGCAGTTGCGGATCGTCGTGTTGCGGACGTAGAGTTCGGTCGTGGTCGTCGCGTTGACGTGGATGCCGTGGCCGAAGCCGGCCGAGGCCGAGCGGAACGAGTCGATGATGGTGTTCTCGACGTGGACGACCGAGGCGGCGAGGATGCGGACGCCGGTCAGGCCCGGCGACGAGGAGGGCGCGCCGTTGATGTCGAGCCAGTTGAGGCGCACGGTCTTGCGCAAGTCGGCCGCGTCGGTGATGTTAATGGTGACGCCGTTGGTCGAAGAGGCGAGGATCGAGCCGTAGCCCTGCCCCATGCCGCCGCCGTTAATGGTAATGGACTTGGTGATGGTGATCGCGCCGAAGCCGCCGGGGTCGAGCGTGCTGATCTCGCCGTCGCGGGCCGTCTTCGAGATCGCGCCGGCGTAGGTCTTGCAGGGGGCCGTGCGGCTGCACGGGTTGACGTCGTCGCCGACGCCGGAGACCCACGTGCGGGTGGCCTGCGCCTGCGCCACGGCGGAGAGGGCGATTGTGAAGGCGGCGAACGCAAGGAGGTTCAGCGAGAAGCGAATCTTGTTCATTTGGCGAGTCTCCCTTTTATTTGGCTGAATTGGGGTTTTGTGGGTCAACGCGAGGTCTTTCCACGGCGGTCAGAACTGAAAGTGCAGGGCGTGGCCTGCTGCTAACGCGGAGACGGGGATACGAAATACCCGTGGCAGAAGTTAGGCAGCAAGCTTTTACGCTTATTTCCCGAATTAGTCAAGCCCGGAAATGAGAGTCCGGGCCGGGGAGGGAAGGCGATGCCGGCGCAGATGCGCGCGTTCGTGCTGACGGTCAGCGACCGGTGCGCGAAAGGCGAACGAAAAGACGAATCGGGCGAGGTGCTGGCGGCCCTTCTGGCCGAGGCCGGGGCCGAGGTGGTCGGGCGCGAGGTGGTCTCGGACGACCCCGGCCCGCTCGCCGAGGCGCTGCGGCGCGCGGCCGACCGCGCCGATGTCAACCTCGTCGTCACCACGGGCGGGACGGGCCTCGCGCCGCGCGACCACACGCCCGAGGCGACGCGCGCCGTCATCGAGCGCGAGGCGCCGGGGCTGGCCGAGGCGATGCGGGCCGAAACTTCGCGGCAGACGCCGACGGCGATGCTCTCGCGCGGCGTCTGCGGCACGCGCTCCGGCGCGCTCGTCGTCAACCTGCCCGGCTCGCCGAGGGGCGTCCGCGAGTGCTTCGCCGTCATCCGCCCCGTCCTCGCCCACGCCGTCTCCG
>DATMVI010000481.1:0-10055 GCA_035563275.1 Pyrinomonadaceae bacterium | reverse complement strand
AAAGAGGCGAGCCAGCGGTCGCCCGCCGCGGTCTCGTATTCGACCTCGCCCGCCACCGATTCAAACATCCGGCGCGCGGCCGGCTCGAAGCCGGGCATGGCTCTGGCGACGGGCACGTGGCGGAGCGCGTGGATGGTGTGGTAGGCGATCACGTCGGAACCTTTGACGAGGGCGACGACCGTCTCCTGCGCGCGCGCCGCGCCCGCGACCGGCGCGGCCTCGCCCCCGTCGGCGATCCTGATCAGGTCGGTGAGGCGGACTTCGGCGACGAGCGCGCCGCCCGTGGGGCCTTGCTGCCCGGCGGCGGGGATGGTCGCGGTGATGAGCAGCGACGGGCCGTAGGCGAGCGGCTCGGCGGCGAGCGTGCGCCAAGCCCCCGCCTCGGCCCGCGCGCGCTCGTCGGGCCGCACGTGGCCCGCGACGATGCTCTCGGTCTGGAAGGCCGCGCCGTCGCCCGCGGCCGCGAGGCGGAATATCGGTCGGCCTCCGGCGTCGAAGCAGACGACGGACTCGAAGTGGGTGTGGTTGTCGTCGAAGAAGGCGGCGAGGTGCGCGCGCGCCGTCTCGGGGAGGGGCTGGGGAGGCGCGGCCTCGCCCGCGGCGCGCACGAAGTCGCCCAGAGACCGTCCTTGCGCCAGCTCGCTCAGCCGCCCCTGCTGCTCGTCCAGCTTGCGCTCGATGCGGTGGGCGATGCGCTCCGCTCGATCGCCGGCCCGCGCGCGCAGCAGCCCTTCGACGGCCCGCCCCCCCGTCGCGTAGCCGAGCACGCACACGGCCGCCAGCGGCAACACGCCCGCCCCGGCGAAGACCAGCAGCAGCTTGTTTCGGAGAGACATAAGGATCAGGTAGACAGGAGCCGGTAGTCAGTAGCCGGCAGGCCCCGCGCTGTGGGCGCCGACGCCGGCGCTCGAACGATTCGACGCCGAAGCTCTTTTCCACCGACTACCGCCTGCCGGCTACTCACTTTTCTTCGCCAGCCAGCGGAGGACGTTGAGGAGGAACCGCGCGTTCTCCGGGGCCTGCGGCGCGTTCATGCCGACGCGGGCGCGGTTCGGCCCGGCGAGTTGCGCCGTGAACATCGC
This sequence comes from Pyrinomonadaceae bacterium, assembly GCA_035563275.1. Taxonomy (GTDB): domain Bacteria; phylum Acidobacteriota; class Blastocatellia; order Pyrinomonadales; family Pyrinomonadaceae; genus QHXN01. The sequence goes on along the minus strand of DATMVI010000481.1, from coordinate 8,973 downwards.
CGCCTCGCCGAAGAGCGCGACGCGCCCCTTGCCGAAGCGCAGCGCCGCCCCCTGACACCAGCCCTCGACCTCGACGCGCGGCGTCTGCTCCGTGAACTGCCAAGCCACCTGCGGCGTCAGAGAGACCACCCCCTTGCCGAAGACGAGCAGCGGCTCGGCCCCCGCGCCCGGCTGAAACGCCGAGCCGGTGAAGGTCGCCACCTGCTCGATGCGCCCGCCCCCCGCGACGCCGCGCGTGATGGCGTGGTCGCGCAGCGTGCCGTCGGCGCGCCTGAAGACGAGCGGGGATTGCGCGTCGGGGACGACGGCGAAGCCGTTGCTCCAGCGGACGCCGAACGCCTCGCCCAGCTTCCGGGCCGCCCCGCCCATCGGCATGTGGTCGGCGATGAGCAGCAGCGACCCGCCGCCGCGCACCCACTCGCGCACCGCCCCGACCTCGGCGTCGGTGAAGGCCGAGGGGTTCGGCAGAGGCCAGTCGCCGCCGGCGTTGCGCTCGTGGAGCGCGTTCGAGATGACCAGTATCCGCGCGCGCTTCAGAGACTCTTTCGTGAAAGGCTCCTTCGACGCGCCGACGCGGTAGCCGTCGCGCCTGAGCAGTTCGGCGAAGGGCTGGTAGCGGCCCGAGGCCGTGTGGAAGTTGTGGTGCGCCTCGTCGATGAGGACGACGGGGCCGCGCCCCTGCTTGTAAGCCGGCCGGGGGATGGCCGGCCTGAAGTCCGGGTCGGCGACCTGCTGCGCGAGGGCGGCGGCGCACGCGAGCAGGAGGGCGGCGAGCGTCCGCGGCAGTCTCGACGTGAACATAGGGGCGGGCCTCCGCTGATAAGGGGTGTCGTCGGGCGTCGGGGATTGTAGCCGAGAAAGTTTCGAGTTTCGAGTTTAAGGGTTCGAGTTAAGAAACGGATCGCCTTTAACCCGAAGCCCGCGGCGCGAAACTCGAAACCCTCCCGATCGGTTATAATGGCCCCACGCATTCATCAGGCAGGAGGCGCGCCGGTGCTGTGGATCATCCAGTGGGCGAAGTCCGCGACGTGGCGGAACGAGTTCGACATCCCGATCAGGAACTTCGCGAAGGTCTCGGAAGGGGTCTACAGGGGCGCGCTGCCGGGGGCCGACGCCTACCTCCCCCTCGCCAACAAGCTCGGCGTGCGCCGCGTCCTCAGCCTCACCGAGGGCGCGCGCGAGCGTGACCGCGAGGCGGCCCTCGCCGGCGGCGTCAGGGAGTGGCGCCACATCCCCTTCGCCGACCGCGAGAAGCCCAAGCCCGAGCGCGTCCGCGAGTGGCTCGACGTCGTCCGCACGGCGCCCACGGACGGGGCCATCTACACGCACTGCATGGGCGGCCGCCACCGCACCGGCGTCCTCATCGCCGTCCTCCGCGTCGCCGACCACGGCTGGACGAAGCAGCGCGCCTTCCGCGAGATGCTCGACTTCGGCTGGTACGACGCCCGCGGCCACCGCCCCCTCCGCGAGTGGTTCTTCCACGACTTCGACCCCGCAGACTTCGCGCCTACGGGCGAGGCGGTGGCAGCCGTGACTCGTGACTCGTGACTCGTTAAAGACCTTGAGGGCCGCCGTCGTTTGAATGGTTCAAACCACGGCGGCCCTCAACGCGTCTTCACGATTCACGAGTCACGGCTTTCACGTCTGTCGCGGCTTGTAGTCGTCGCCGAGTTCGGCGACGCGTTGGAGTTGGGTGATGCGGTCGCGGATGGCGCGGGTGAAGCAGTCGGCCTCTTCGGGGGTGGCCCCGCTGGCGTCGAGGCCGTCGCGGAGTTGCCGGTCGGTGACGCGGCCGAGGTAGCGGCAGAGCCAGCGCACGTCCTCGACCGTGATGCCCTCGGTCACCTCGTCGGTGCGCTGGCCCGTGTAGCCCCAGCGGACGACGCCGCCCTCGACGCCCGCGACGAACTCCGGGTTCTGCGACTCGTAGCCCGCGCAGTCCCACTTCCCTCTCGTGATCGGGCTGCCCCACTTCCCCATCGAAGCGCCCCAGTCGATGATGAGGTAGCGCGCCTCGCGCGCCCCGCCCGGCAGCGTGTACTCGAAGACGGCCGTGTTCGAGCCGCGCGCCACGTCGCGCACGTCCTTGTTGTCCCAGTTCGACAGGAGCATCGTCATGAGCTTGAGCCCCGCCAGCTCCCGCGTCCCGAGGAAAGGGTTGTCGTCCCACGACCAGCCGTGCTCGTCGAAGAGTTTGCGCACGCCCGGCTCGTCGAGCTCGAAGCGCGCGTCCTCGAAGCGACAGTCCTCGGTGACGCAGGTGCTCGCGCGCCCGAGGTTGGTCGCGCCCTCCAGCTCGCCCTCGGGGACGAAGTAGGCGGCCTCGGCGTGGAAGCCGGCGGCCCACGCGAGCCGCACGCAGAAGGTCTCGCTGCGCACCTCGTCGCCCCACTTGACGCGCCACGTCCGGCCGCGCGCGTCGCGCGCCGACAGGCACGGGTTCGACCCCGTGGCGTGCTCCTCGACGAAGCGGAAGGGCGGGACGGGCGCGCCGCCGGGGCCTCCGGGGCCGGCGCGGAAGTCGAGGCGCTCGACCTCGCCGGGGTCGCGCCACAGCGTCTTAACGGGCGCGCGCACCGGCCGCTCGCGCGACGCCCAGACCTTGTAGCGCGACACCGCCCACCAGTAGGCGTAGACGCACACGACGCCCACCAGCGCGCCGATGACGACGATCCAAACGAGGGTGTCCAGTTCCGGCATAAGAAGTCTTGCCGAACACTATAACATCCGCCGGCGCTCTAATTGGTGATTCGCTCCTCGATGACGAAGAAGCCGGTCTCGCCGCCGCCGGAGGTGACGTTGACGACGGGCGAGCCGGAGAGCCTGACCATCGCGCCCTCGACGCGGCCGCGGAAGAGGAAGGGGTTGGTGTCCACGTACATCGGCCGGAGCGCCCAGCGCCGCTCGTCGAAGACGGGGAACTCTTCGCGGCGCAGCTCCAGCGCGTCCTGCACGACGTAGTCGGCCTGCAAGGCGACCGCGACCGCGTCGTCCCATTCGGACTCGTTCGCGCGCGGGCCGAGGACGAGGCCGTGCCCGCCGTAGTCGTCGTTCGGCTTGAGGACGAGCGAGCCGCGGTTGGCGCGGACGTAGGGCAGGAGGTCTACGGCCCGGCCGTCGCGGGTCGTCCGCCGCTCGGAGACGCGGCGCGTCCACGGGACGCAGGCGCGGATGGCCTCGCGCTCGGCGGGCGCGAAGCGGAAGTCGCGCCCGTCGTCGGTCAAAAGCTCGAAGGCGGCCTTCTTGTGCAGCGGCTTGCAGCGGAAGGAGTTGACGAGGCAGACGCGGCCGTCGCGGTAAGCCCGAAGCAGCGGGTGAGAGTCGTCGCAGCGCGCCAGCAGTTCGTGCATGATGACGCGCTTGTAGACGAGGTCGACGCGGAAGTCGCCGCGCCGCAGCCGCCCGCCCGAGTATTCGAGCTCGTCGGGCGCGCAGATGACGGTCGGGACGCCGCGGCTGACGAAGTGGTTGCGCAGCAGCGCGAACTCGTGCGCGGTCGGCAGGTTCGCCCAGTCCACGACGGCGACGTGCGGCGCCTCGCGCGTGCCGCCCCACTCGCGGAAGGTTTCGAGGAGGCTCGCGAGGAGCGCGGCCGCCGGGTCGAACTGGCGCAGCCGGTAGCGCTCGCCGAAGCGCGCGAGGGCCGGCACCTCGAACATGATCTGGTTGAGGCCCGACTGGTCGGTGAGGCTCGAAGGGTTCTCGGCGTTGTACTCGACGAACCTGACCTCGTCGTGGTGGACGAAGGCGTCGAGCCGGGTGGTGACGGCCGGGTAGGCGTAGCCGGGGTCGAGCTCGGCGTAGCTCCGCTCGCGCCCCGTCATCCCGACCTCGTCCATCAGCGAGGGCTCGGCGGCGAAGGCCGCGGCCAGCTTCTCGAAGGCCGAGGCGACCAGCTCCGACGAGCGCGCGAGCCGCGCGTACTGCGCCCGCGTGAGCAGGTGCGGCCGGAGCGCGACGCCGATCTCCCGCTCGCCGTACAGCATCCCCGCCGCCCGCATCAAAGCCTTCAGCCGCGCCAACAGCTCCGGCGTCAGACTCTCGTCGGCCTCAAGCAGCCGGTGGTATTCGGCAATCGCCTCGTCACGCATAAAAAAGTAGACAGTAGTCAGTAGTCAGTAGCTTTCTGACGGGCGTCGAGCTTACACCCTGACCGCCCGGAGCGCGCAAGTTTTTCTACCGACTATTGTCTGCCGACTACCGGCTACTCTCTCTCACTTATCGCGGGCCGCCCCGCCGCCCTGCTCTTCGAGCGCGGCCTGCGCGGCGGCGAGGCGCGCGAGGGGGACGCGGAAGGGCGAGCAGGAGACGTAGTCGAGGCCCGTCTCGTGGCAGAAGGCGATGGAGCGCGGCTCGCCGCCGTGCTCGCCGCAGATGCCGACCTTGAGGCCCGGCTTGACGGCGCGCCCGCGCTCCGTGCCGATGCGGACGAGCTGGCCGACGCCGTCGCGGTCCAAGACCTGAAACGGGTCGTCGGGCAGCACCTTCGTCTCGACGTAGACGGAGAGGAAGCGGACCGAGTCGTCGCGCGACAGCCCGAAGGTGGTCTGCGTCAGGTCGTTGGTGCCGAACGAGAAGAAGTCGGCGTGGGCGGCGATCTGGTCGGCGGTGAGCGCCGCGCGCGGCAGCTCGATCATCGTCCCGACCGTGTACTCGACCGCGAGGCCGTGCTCGCCCGAGACGGCGCGCGCCACCTCGTCGATCAGCTCGCGCTGGCGGCGCAGCTCCTCGGCCGTCGAGACGAGCGGCACCATGATCTCGGGCGCGACGGGCTGGCCCTCGCCGCTCAACTCGCACGCGGCCTCGAAGACGGCGCGCACCTGCATCCGCGTCACCTCGGGGAAGATCATGCCGAGGCGGCAGCCGCGGTGGCCGAGCATCGGGTTGGCCTCGTGCAGGCGCTCGACCTGCTGGAGCAGCCTGCGCTTCTCGGCGATCTCATCGAGCAGGCGGTCGGTCTCCCGGATGCTCTCGGCGCGGCGCACCTGAAGCTTCAACTCGTTCAGCTCGCCGATGAGGTCTTCCATGCGGGGGAGGAACTCGTGGAGCGGCGGGTCGAGCAGGCGGATGGTGACGGGCAGCCCCTTCATCGCGCGGAAGATGCCGAGGAAGTCGCCCTTCTGGAGCGGGAGCAGCCGGTCTAAAGCCTTCTCGCGCGCGCCCGTGCCCTCGGCCAGAATCATCTCGCGCATGGCGGCCAGTCGCTCGTCGCCGAAGAACATGTGCTCGGTGCGGCAGAGGCCGACGCCCTCGGCCCCGAACTCGCGCGCGACGGCCGCGTCGTGCGGCGTGTCGGCGTTGGCGCGCACGCGGAGGCGGCGGAACTCGTCGGCCCACGAGATCAGCTCGCGGAAGTCGGGCCCGAGCGCGGGCTGCACGGTCGGGACTCGGCCGAGGAAGACTCTCCCGGTCGAGCCGTCCACGGTGATCCACTCGCCTTTGGTGACGACCGTGCCGTTGACGCTGAACTGCTGCTGGCCGTAGTCGATGTCGAGCACGCTCGCCCCGCAGACGCACGACTTGCCCATGCCGCGGGCGACGACGGCCGCGTGGCTCGTCATCCCGCCGCGCGCCGTGACGATGGCCTGCGCGGCGACCATGCCGTGGAAGTCGTCGGGGCTGGTCTCCTGCCGGACGAGCACGACCTGCTCGCCGCCGCGCGCCAGCTCCTCGGCCTCGTCCGGGTCGAAGACGACGCGCCCCTGCGCCGCGCCGGGGCTGGCCGGCAGACCCCGCGCGACCTCTCTGGCGTCGGCCTTCGGGTCGACGGTCGGGTGCAGGAGTTGGTCGAGCTGTTCGGGCGTGACGCGGCCGACGGCCGTCGCCTTGTCGATCAGACCTTCGTGAACCATGTCCACGGCGACGCGCACGGCGGCCGCGCCCGTGCGCTTGCCCGTGCGCGTCTGGAGCATCCAGAGGCGGCCCCGCTCGATGGTGAACTCCACGTCCTGCATGTCGCGGTAGTGGCGCTCGAGCAGCTCGACGATCGACCTGAACTGCCCGTAGGCTTCGGGCAGCTCCTCGCCGAGCTGGTTGATGGGCTGCGGCGTGCGGGTGCCCGCGACCACGTCCTCGCCCTGCGCGTTCAAAAGGTATTCGCCGTAGAGCTTCTTCTCGCCGGTCGAGGGGTTGCGCGTGAACGCCACGCCGGTGGCGCTCGCCTGCCCCATGTTGCCGAAGACCATCGCCTGCACGTTGACGGCCGTGCCGAGGTCGTCGGGGATGCGGTTGACGCGGCGGTAGTCCACGGCGCGGCGCCCCATCCACGAGTTGAAGACGGCGGCGACGGCGACCCTCAACTGCTCGAGCGGGTCTTCGGGGATGGCGTGGCCGCCCTGCTCGGCGAGGATGATGGCCTTCTGCGCGGCGATGACTTCGCGGAGTTGTTCGGGGCTCAGATCGGTGTCGCGCCCGCCGGCCGTCTGCGCCTTGAAGCGCTCCATGACGCGCTCGAACTTCTCGTGGGCCACGCCCATCACGATCTCGCCGAAGAGGGTGGCGAAGCGGCGGTGGGCGTCGAGGGCGAAGCGCTGGTCGCCGGTCTGCGCGGCGAGCCCCTGCACGGTCTGCTCGTTCAGGCCGAGGTTGAGGATGGTGTCCATCATGCCGGGCATCGAGAAGGGCGCGCCGGAGCGGACGGAGACGAGCAGCGGGCTCTCGGGGTCGCCGAACCGCTTGCCGGTCTTCTCTTCGAGCGCGCGCAGCCCCCCGATGACCTGCTCCCACATGCCGCCGGGGAAGTTCTTGCCGTTGGCGTAGAAGGCGTTGCAGGCTTCGGTGGTGATGACGAAGCCGGGGGGGACGGGCAGGCCGGCGCGCGTCATGTCGGCGAGGCCCGCGCCCTTGCCGCCGAGCAGGGTGCGCTGGCGGCCGTCGCCCTCTTCGAAAAGGTAAACCCACTTGTGCGTTCGGCTCTCTGGCATGGACTCACATCCCTCCCGGTCTTGAAGTGATAAAGGGGCGCGGCCCGGCGGCGGGGCGGTTCGTCAGGTTCCGGCGCGGATGCCGCAGAGCGTAACCCCGGAGGGGGGCAGGGCGCAACGCCCATGCCGCGCGCGGGCCCTGCTGAGCGCGGGTGAAGGATGAGAGTGGCCGGGGAAGAGCGACTCGTCTTCCCCGGCCCCCGGCCACTGAAGCAGGTCAACCGTTTAATCCTCTCCCATCCCGGTGAGGCGTTCGACGCGGACGCGGAAGACGGTGGGGGAGGGGGCCGAGGCGTCGCCGGCGATGAGCGACTCGACGGGCGTGAGGCGGGGGAAGGCGGCGAGCAGGAGGTTGAGGGCGCGGCGGCGGTCGTCGGCGCTCGTGACCTCCTCGTAGCGGCCGAAGGCGAGGACGCTGCGCCAGCCGAAGTCGTCGCGCGGCTCGTCGAGCTGAAGGCAGACGCGCGGGTTGGCGCGCATGGCGTCCACCTTGCGGCCGGGCAGCGAGTGGATGAGGGCCGACTCGCCGTCGAAGACGTAGAAGTAGTCAGTAGTCAGTAGGAAGACCTTCGGCGGCGAACCGTCGGCGTGCCGGCGTCAGCGTTCCTCACTGACGGTGCGAGGCGACGGCCGCCGTGGGGGCGGGCGCGGGCGCGCCGCGCAGCTCGACTTGGCCGAGGCGCGAGAAGTTGATCGAGTCGGCGAGGATGCGGACGGCCTCCTGCGAGGCGTGGAAGCCCATCGAGTTCTCGGCCTCGACGAAGTCGAGGTAGAACTGCGCCTTGCGCTGAAAGTCGCGGGCCTTCGCCAGCTGCTCGTCGGTGCGCCCGGCCGCCTTCGCCGCCTTGATGTCGTTGATGAGGTCGACGAGCGCGTCCATCGCCACGTTGCGCATGTTGAAGGTGCGCGTCTGGTTGGTGTGGACGCGCGCGCGCAGCTCGTCCTCGGGCCACTTGTGGCAGGTCTGGCAGGCGTTGTTGACGTTCAGGAGCGGCGAGCGCACGTGGTGGTCGCTGACCTTCAGCGCCCCGGAGCGCACGTAGGGCATGTGGCAGTCGGCGCAGGACACGCCCGAGCGCGCGTGGATGCCCTGACTCCACATCTCGAACTCGGGGTGCTGCGCCTTCAGCACGGGCGCGCCCGACTCGGCGTGCTGCCAGTCCTTGTGCTGCACCTCGTCGTAGTAGGCCACCACCTGCTCGACCTTCAGCCCCTTGTGCCACGGGTAGGTGAGCCGCTTCTCCGGCCCCTTGAAGTAATACTCGACGTGGCACTGGCCGCAGACGAAGGCGCGCATCTCCTGACGGGAGGCGAGGCGGTTCACGTCGTAGGAGCCTCGCCGGCCCTGTTGCCGCCAGCGCTCGACCGAGGGCAGGTGCGGCACGGGCTCTTCCGACGCGGCGAGCGTCGCGATGCCTTCGAGGAAGCCGGGGCGCGTCACGCGCAGCGCCATCGTCTGCGAGTCGTGGCAGTCGATGCAGGCGACGGGGTGAGAGACCTGCTTGCGCGCCTCCATGAAGGGCATCCGGTTCATGGCCTCGAAGCCCTTCATCAGGTCGCCGCCGCCGGCCCGCTTGTAGGGGACGTAGACGGAGGCGTGGCAGTGGATGCAGGTGCCGGGCTGCGGCGTGGCCTGCTGGCGCTCGGTGAAGACCTGATCGGTGAGCATGTGGGCGTGGCCGCGCTCCTCGCGGAAGTCGCGCGAGAAGGCGTAGCCGGCCCACATCACCTTGAGGCGCGGGTCTTCTTCGAGGCGCGACTGCGCGACGATGGAGCGCGGGTCGGCCTCCGAGGGCGTGCGCGGGACGGCCTCGCTGCCGCCGTAGCGCGTGCGCACCTGATCCACGGTGCGCAGGCACCCGTCGTACTGCATCGGGAAGTTCTTGCCCCAGACGGCCGGGTCTTCCGTCTCGTCCGTCAGCTCGACGACGCGGTAGAAGGGGTTACGCGGCGTGATCTGAATCGGCTCGTGGAAGTTGCCGGTCGTGAAGTTTGAACGAGTGCCAGAAGCCGTGGCGCGCCTTTGTCACGTACTTGCCGACCGCGCCCG
>DATMVI010000480.1:0-3511 GCA_035563275.1 Pyrinomonadaceae bacterium | reverse complement strand
CTGCTCTACCGGTACACGAACCAGACCGACATCCTCGTCGGGACGCCCGTGGCGGGGCGCACGCGGGCCGAGATCGAGGGCCTCGTCGGCTGCTTCGTCAACACGCTGGTGCTACGCGTCGGGGTGCGGGGCGACGAGCCGTTCCGCGGGCTGCTCAAGCGGGTGCGGGAGACGTGCCTCGGGGCGTACGCGCATCAGGAGGTGCCGTTCGAGCAGGTGGTCGAGGAGGTGCGGCCCGAGCGGAGCCTGTCGCACGCGCCGCTGTTTCAGGTGATGTTCGCCTTCGACAACACGCCGAGCGCGGCCGCCGAGTTGCCGGGGCTGCGGCTGGCGGCCATCGAGGCCGACAGTCAAACGTCGAAGTTCGACCTCATCCTCCGGCTCGACGACAGGGGCGACGAGCTGAGCGGCTCGCTCGGCTACAGCGTTGACCTCTTCGACGCCGCGACCGTCGAGCGGATGGTCGGCCATTTCCGACGCCTCATCGAAGCCGTCGTCGGCGACCCGGCGGAGAGCGTGGGTGAGTTGCCGCTGCTCGGCGAGGAGGACGAGCGGCTGCTCGAAGCGTGGAACGACACGGCCGCCCCTTACGAGCCGGTCTGCCTGCACGAGTTGGTCGAGCGTCAGGCGGCGCTGACGCCCGAGGCCGTCGCCGTCGTCTCCGAGGCGGGGCAGTTGACCTACTCGGAGCTGGACGGCCGCGCCGACCGGCTGGCGCGCCGGCTCAGGGGCTTGGGGGTCGGCCCCGACGTGACGGTCGGCGTGCTTCTGGAGCGTTCGCCCGAGATGGTCGTGGCGCTGCTCGGCGTCCTGAAGGCGGGCGGGGCCTACGTGCCGATTGACACGGAGTACCCCGCGCGGAGGGTCGGCTACATGCTCGCCGACAGCGGCGCGCGGCTCCTGCTGACGCGGAAGGCTCTACTGGAACTCGTGCCGGAAGGCGCGGCCGAGGTGGTCTGCCTCGACGGCGAATGCGCGCAGGCCGCGGGCGACGGCGATGACTTGCCGCCGGGCGGCGTGGCGGCCGACAACCTCGCCTACGTCATCTACACCTCCGGCTCGACGGGAGAGCCGAAGGGCGTGATGGTCACGCACCGCGCGATCTGTAACCACCTGCTCTGGCGGCAGAGCTTCGAGCCGCTCGCCGAGTCGGATCGCTTCCTCCACAAGGCTTCGATCAGTTTCGACATTTCGGTGTGGGAGATTTTCGGGCCGCTTTCGGCGGGCGCGAGCGTGGTTCTCGCGCGGCCGGGCGGTCACCGTCAGAGCGATTACCTCGCCGGGTTGATCGCCGAGCGCGGCGTGACGGTCGCGCACTTCGGCCCGGCCATGCTTCAGGCCGTCCTGCGCGAGAAGAGGATCGGGGAGTGCGACTCGCTGAGGCTCGTCTTCTGCGGCGGCGAGACCCTGCCCGTCGAGTTGCAGCAGGAGTTCTTCGGACGCCTGAAGGCGTCGCTGCGCAACCAGTACGGGCCGACGGAGACCTGCGTGGACGTGACCGCGTGGAGGTGCCGGCCCGAGGGGCGCGCGGCCGTCGTGCCCATCGGGCGGCCGATCAGCAACACCCGCGCTTACGTCCTCGGCGCCGGACTGGGGCCCGCGCCGCCCGGCCTCCCCGGCGAGCTTTACGTGGGCGGCGATAGCCTCGCCCGCGGCTATCTGGGCCGCCCGTCGCTGACGGCGGAGAAGTTCATCCCCGACCCGTTCTCTCGCGAACCGGGCGCGCGGCTCTACCGGACGGGCGACCTCGCGCGCCACCTACCCGACGGCCCCATCGAGTTCCTCGGGCGCGCCGACCAGCAGGTGAAGGTCAGGGGCTACCGGGTCGAGCCGGGTGAGATCGAGGCGGCGCTGCTCGGCCACGCCTCGGTGCGCGGGTGCGCGGTCGTCGCGCGCGGCGAGGGCGCGGCCCGGCACCTCGTCGGGTACGTGGTGGGCGAGGGCGCGGCCGACTTCGTGGCGCTGCGCGAGCACCTGCGCGAGCGCCTGCCGGCCTACATGGTGCCTTCGCAGTTCGTCGCGCTGGAGGCGTTGCCGCTGACGCCGAGCGGCAAGGTCGACCGGAAGGCCCTGCCCGAGCCGGGGGGCGAGCGGCCGGCCGTCGAGGCCGATTACGCCGAGCCGCGCAACGAGACGGAGCGGCTCATCGCGGGCGTCTGGAAGGAGGTGCTCGGGCTGGAGCGCGTCGGCGTCCACGACAACTTCTTCGACCTCGGCGGCCACTCGCTGCTCGCCACGCAGGTCGTCTCGCGGATGGGCGAGGCGCTCGGCGTCGAGTTGCCCTTGCGGCAGCTCTTCGAGAAGCCGACGGTGGCCGGGCTGGCGGCGGCCGTCGAGGAAATGCAGTCGGCCTCGGCGGGGCAGCCCGTCGCCGGCATCCCGAAGGCGCGGCGCGGCAAGGACAAGTTCGAGCGCCTGCTGACCACTCTGGGGCAACTGACCGACAGCGAGGTCAGGAGCCTGCTCCGCGAGAAAAGGTCTTTGACGGAGACAAAACATGGCGGGGACGGATTCACAGTCACCAACGGTTGACCTCTCGGCCGACAAGCGCGAACTCTTCGAGCTGCTGATCGCGGAGGAGGGGGAGGACTTCGACACCTTCCCGCTCTCCTTCTCGCAGGAGCGGCTCTGGTTCCTCACCCAGTTGGAGCCGGGCAGCCCCTTCTACAACATCTCGTCGGCGACGAGGATCACCGGAACCCTCGACGCGCGCGCTCTGGAGCGCAGCCTCGGCGAGGTCGTCGCGCGCCACGAGACGCTGCGCACCACCTTCCCCTCCATCGGCGGCCACGTCGTGCAACTCGTCCGGCCGCCCGCGCCCGTCACCATCCCGGTCGTCGAGCTGGGCGGGGCGGACGAGGGCGCGCGCGAAGCCGAGGCGCGCGCCCTCGTCGGCGCGGAGGCGCACCAGCCCTTCAACCTCGCGCAGGGGCCGCTGCTGCGCGCCAAGCTGCTGCGCCTGAGCGACACGCACCACATCCTGCTGCTGACGATGCACCACATCATCTCCGACGGCTGGTCGGTGGGGGTGTTGATTCAGGAGATGGTCACGCTCTACTCGGCCTTCACGCGCGGCGAGGAGTCGCCGCTCGCGGAGCTGCCCATCCAGTACGCCGACTACGCCGCGTGGCAGCGCGAGTGGCTCTCCGGCGAAGCCCTCGACGCGCAACTCGCTTACTGGCGCGAGCGGTTAGCCGGCGCGCCGCCCGTCCTAGAGCTTCCGACCGACCGGCCGCGCCCGGCCCTCCAGAGTTACCGCGGCTCGCGCGTCAGCTTCGACCTCGACCCCGAACTCGCGCGCGGGCTGCGCGAGCTGGCCCGCGGCGAGGGGGCGACGCTCTTCATGGTGCTCTTGGCGGCCTTCGACGCTCTGCTCTACCGGTACACGAACCAGACCGACATCCTCGTCGGGACGCCCGTGGCGGGGCGCACGCGGGCCGAGATCGAGGGCCTCGTCGGCTGCTTCGTCAACACGCTGGTGCTACGCGTCGGGGTGCGGGGCGACGAGCCG
>DATMVI010000479.1:0-2806 GCA_035563275.1 Pyrinomonadaceae bacterium | reverse complement strand
CATCACGGTCGAGGTCACCGACCTCGTCTTCGCCGTGGACTCGATCCCGGCCATCTTCGGCATCACGACCAACACCTTCATCGTCTACACCTCGAACGTCTTCGCCATCCTCGGCCTGCGCTCGCTCTACTTCCTGCTGGCGGGCGTCGTCGAGAAGTTCCACTACCTCAAGATCGGCCTCGCCATCGTGCTCGCCTTCGTCGGCCTCAAGATGCTGGCCGAGGGCTTCGTCGAGGAGCAGTTCCACCTCGGCAAAGAGAACATCATCATGATCTCGCTCGGCGTGGTCTTCGTCGTCCTCGTCGGCTCGGTCGTGGCCTCGGTCGTCTGGCCGAAGGAGGCCGAGACGCACGTCGAGGTCGAGCTGCCGCCCGGCTTCGGCTCGCCCTTCGACGACGACGAAGGCCGCCTCGGCGGGGACGAGAGCGGCCTGCCGGAAAGGCGGTAAAAAAAAGGGCGGCGGGCGGCGGGCGCCGGGGCAAGCGGGTCTCCCCGGCGCCCGCCGCCCGCCGCCTTTTTTACCCCTTGCCTTTTACCTTTCGCGTTTGCTAACTTGCTTATGCGGCAGTCGCCCGGCGGGCGCTGCCTTTTCGAGCCGGGCGAATGCCCCTTCCGGCCCCGCTCCCGCGTCCCGCGCGTGCCACACGCGGGCGCCGCTCCCCGACTCCCAAAGCTCTCGCGCCCCGCGGGTTCTTCCCCGCGCAAGCCCCTGCGAATTTGACATGGTCACCAAAGTCAGCCGCTTCGACACGGACTGGTGGGTCGTCCAGAAGCGGCTCATCTACATCGCCGCCTTCCTGCTCGCCGCCTCGCTTCTGGCCGGCGGCGTCGGCCTCTACGTCTGGGTCTACGGCAACCCCTTCCGCGGCGCGCCCGTGGCCGCGGGCGAGCCGGCCGGCGCGCGCTTCGTCTCGCTCGAAGGCGGCGTCCGCGTGGTGCGCTCCGAGACGCGCGAGGTCTTGGCGGCGCGCGCCGACACGCGGCTCCTGCCCGGCGACATCGTCCAGACCGAGGGCGACGGCCGCGCCCGCATCGCGCTCGCCGACGGCTCGACGCTCTTCGTCAAGCCGGACAGCGTCGTGACCATCGCCGAGAACACGGGCGGCGAGGACGGCCAGCGGACGAAGGTGCGCGTCGCGGTCGAGAGCGGTCAGGTCAACGTCCGCACCGAGCAGCAGCCCGAGGGCGCGAGCAACATCGTCCGCACGCAACTGACCGAGAGCCGGCTGGCCTCCGAGACCGACGCCAGCTTCCACGTCCGCGAGGACAAGTCCGAGGCCATCCGCGTCGCGGCCGGCGCCGTCGAGACGAGCACGCGCGGCGGCGACACCGAGACGCTGCGTCACGGCGAGTACGCCGCCGTCACCCCGCAGGGCAGCATCGCGCAGAAGGAGCGGCTGCTGGCCGCCCCCTCGCCCGTCGCCCCGCGCAACCTCGAGCGCGTCACCGCGCGCGGCGGGGCCGCCACCCGCGTCGCGCTGCGCTGGCAGAAGCCGGCCTCCGGCAACTTCGCCCACTACCGCGTCGAGGTCGCCACCTCGCCCTTCTTCGTCCCCGCCGGCAAGCTCATCGAGCGCGACCAGCTCCACTCGGCCGAGTTCACCGTGGACGACCTGCGGCTCGGCAACTACTTCTGGCGCGTGCTGGCCGTCGCCCCTTCGGGGCAGACGAGCGACTGGAGCGAGCCGCAGAAGTTCGTCGTCGTCGCCGAGGGCGGGACGGGCGAGGCCGTCGGCGTCTCGAACGTGCAGATCGAGTACGTCGCCGGGCACATCTACCTCGTGCGCGGGCGGACGCAGCCCGGCAACACCGTCCGCTGCGCCGGGCGCGAGACGCTGGCCGCCCGCGACGGCAGGTTCCAACTCCAGATCAACGCCCCGCGCGGGCAGGGCGAGGTCGCCATCGAAGCCGCCGACTCGCAGGGCAACCGGGATGTCTTCCGCTTCCCGCTGCCGCCCGGCTCCTGACGGAAGCGACGTGAGCCGTCAATCGCAAAGCCAGTCGTCAGCTATCGGTCGTCAGTGAAAACGAAAGAACTGACGACCGACGACCGACAACTGATAAACCCCACTTCACGATTCACGGCTCCGAACTTCTTATGCGTCGTGTGATTCTCTTCGGCGGTGAGGACGGCGGCCCCTCGCGGGGGCTGGGCGAGGCGCTGCGCGCCGCCGGCGTCTCCGTGGCGGGGCGCGGGGGCGAGGCCGCGCGCGGCGAGACGGCCGAGGCCGACGGGCTTTTCGCCGTGCTGTTCGACGTGGCCGCGGCCGCGAGCCTCTCCGAGCTGCACGAGGGCGTCGAGCGCGCCGCCGCCGGCTGGCCCGACCTGCCCGTCGTCGCCTGCCAGCGCGACCCCGAAGACGAGCCGGCCGGCGCGCCGCAGAGGCTCGACGCCTCGACGCTCCAGCGCCTCGGCTTCCACGCCGTCGCCTCCGAGCCGGCGCAACTCTCGGCCGTCCTGCGCGAGGTCGAGGAGCAGGCCCTCGGGCGCGCGCGCGCCGAGCAGGCCGTGCCCGAGGTCGCGCCCGCCAGTCTCCTGCTCCCCGACCGCCTCGCCACCGAGCGGCTGCGCGCGGCCTTCGAGGTCGTCGCCTCGCTCCACTTCGCGTCCGACCAGCGCAGCGCCGCCTCGACGGCGCTGGCCGGCCTCGCCGCCCTCGTCCGCGCCGACCGCTGGACGGTCTACCTCCTCAGCGAGCCGAGCCGGCCCGGCGAGGCGCTCTTCGAGCCGCTCGCGGCGCGCGGGCTGACGCAGAGCGACCGCGCCGTGCCCGAGGGCGACTGGCGGCGGGCGCTGATGGGCGGC
>DATMVI010000478.1:0-9847 GCA_035563275.1 Pyrinomonadaceae bacterium | reverse complement strand
AAATTCCGTACGCTAACAGACAGTCGGAGGGCCGCCCCCTCCCGCGCCGCGCGCGGCCGAAGCGGCGGCGGCCCGCCCGGCCGGGCCTTGCGGCCTGCTGGCTACCGGCCGCCGTCTTAGGTTATATTTTCGCCCTACGCTAAAAGAAGTAGACGGTAGACGGTAGTCGTCAGCGCCCCGCGGCGGCTGACGCCGAACACGAACGATTCGACAGCGACTGTCTTCCACTGACTACCGTCTACCGTCTACCGTCTGCTTCTTCGGAGGACTGCCGTTGCCGGCCGCCGCATTCTACGACCTCGAAGGGACGCTCGTGAGCACCAATCTGGTGCACACGCTCGGCTTCTACGCGCGCAACCAGCAGGGGCTTTTGCGGAGCCTGCGCAAGAGCGCCTCGACGCTGTTGAGCCTCCCCGTCTTCGCCGTCACCGACGCCTACAGCCGGATGGTCTTCAACGACCTCTTCTTCAAGCGCTACCGCGGCGAGTCCGAAGACCGCCTGCGCTTCTTCGCCGGCGACCTGTTCGAGAAGGTCTTGAAGCCCGGCATCTTCCCCGGCGCGTTCTCGCTCATCGAGAAGTCGCGCAGCCTCGGCCTCCGGCAGGTCGTCGTCACCGGCGCGCTCGACTTCTCCGTCAAGCCGCTGATGGACTACCTCGGCGTGGACGACTACGTCGCCAACCGGCTCGAATTCGTCAACGGCGTCGCCACGGGGCGACTGCTCCCGCCCGTCCTCGCCTCGGCCACGAAGGCTTCGTGGATCCGCAACTACGCCGAGCGCGAGGGGCTCAACCTGAGCGAGTCTTACGCCTACAGCGACAGCATGAGCGACCTGCCCATGCTCTCGGTCGTCGGCCACCCCGCGGCCGTCAACCCCGACATGCGCCTGCGGCAGACGGCGCTGCACCACGACTGGCCGATTTTGAATCTGAAGTGAGCTGAAGGCTCCGGGTTCAAGGCTCGAAGCCGGGCGGCCGGCGGCGGGCTTTGGACTTCGGGCTTTGAACTTTGAACCTAAACGAATGGCTCTCCAACTAAGACGCAAAGTCCACGAGTCGGTCGTCCACATCGACCGCGACAGCGCGCCGCGCATCATCGCGTCGGGGCTCGACTTCATCCTCGAAGATTTGCCGGTCGGGACGCGCGTCATCTACCCGAACCCGCCGATCAAGGGCCTGCCGAACCGCGAGGCCGCGATCCGCTACGCGCTGAACCACCCGCACGACTGCGAACCGCTCTACGCGCAGTTGCAGCCGGGCATGAAGGTGACGGTCGCGATCGACGACATCTCGATGCCGCTGCCGCCGATGCGCGCGCCCGACATCCGGCAGACGGCGCTCGAAGTGCTCCTCGACCTGCTCCGCGCCAACGGCGTCGACGACGTGCACCTCATCGTCGCCATCTCGCTGCACCGGCGCATGACCGAGTGGGAGATCAGGCGGATGGTCGGCCCGCGCGTCTTCTCGGAGTTCTGGCCCGACCGCCTCTACAACCACGACGCCGAAGACCCGGACAACCTCGTCGTCATCGGCGAGACGCGCCACAAGGAGAAGCTCCGGCTCAACCGCCGCGCCGCCGAGAGCGACCTGCTGATCTACCTCAACTACAACTTCGTGCCGATGAACGGCGGCCACAAGTCGGTCGCCGTCGGCCTGTGCGACTACGAGAGCCTGCGCCCGCACCACGAGCCGCAGACCATCCGCGACTCGGACAGCTACATGGACCCGGGCAACTCGGAGCTCAAGCGCAAGATCGACCGCCTCGGCCTGCTCGTAGACGAGCACATCAACGTCTTCCACATCGAGACGACCGTCAACAACCAGATGTTCAAGGGCGAGATGAGCTTCCTCACCAAGAACGAGGACAACTTCTCGGCCTACGAGCGCATGAAGTACGAGGCCATGCGCTTCACCATGTCGAAGATGCCGCGCGCGGCGAAGCGGAAGATGTACGACGCCCTGACCTCCGACTACGAGATGATTGCCGTCGAGGCCGGCCGCACAGACCCCGTCCACGACCGCATCATCAAGAAGTCCATGCAGCAGTACGTCGTCCCCATCGAGGGCCAGTGCGACATCCTCATCTGCCCCATCCCCGAGATTTCGCCCTACAACGTCTACTCGGTTCTGAACCCGCTGCTCGTGCAGGTGATGGCCCTCGGCTACCACTTCAACATGTACCGCGGCAAGCCGCTCCTGAAGAAGGGCGGCACGCTCATCCTGCACCACCCCTGCTACGACGAGTTCGACCACGAGCAGCACCCGAGCTACATCGAGTTCTTCAACCGCCTGCTGCCCGAGACGCGCGACGCTTTCGAGCTGCACCGCAAGTACGAGCGCGAGTTCGCCTCGAACCCGAGCTACATCGAGATGTACCGGCGCGGCCACGCCTACCACGGCGCGCACCCGTTCTACATGTGGTACTGGGGCGAGAACGGACGCCAGCACGTCGGCCGCGTCATCGCCGCCGGCGCCGAGAACGCCCACGTCCCGGCCGCGATGGGCTGGGAGCGCGCCGACAACCTGACCGAAGCGATAGCGATGGCCCGCAGCTACATGGGCCGCTCCGCCCAGATCACGATGCTGCACCAGCCCATCATCGCGATTTGTGATATGAGTTAAGGCGCAGGGAGCGAGGTTCCAAGCCATGGGCACGACGACGCGCCTCATTACCGCCGACGAGTTACTGACTGAACCCCACCGCGACGAGCAAGGGAATCACTGCCTTCTGGAGCTTATTCGCGGGGAGGTGAGAAGGGTGTCACCCACAGGCGGCACGCACGGAATACTCTGTGCCCGGCTCGCCATTCAAGCCCCGGCGTCGCACAGTCGAGATTTATCGTTCGCCGTCCGACGTGCGAATCCTCGGCGGGGAGGACACGCTCGGGGGCGGCGACGTGCTGCCGGGCTTCGGGCTGAGACTTTCAGAATTGTTCGGCGCGCTCGACCAGTGATAGTGTTAGTCCGCACGAAGGTATGAGACTGTCTCCCACAGAGATTTATAACGGCCGGAACGTCTTCATCATCGGCGCCACCGGGTTCGTCGGGAAGGTGGCGCTGTCGATGCTGCTGCACCGCTTCCCCGGCGTGGGCCGCGTCTACGTGACGGTGCGCGCGCGCGCGCGCGAGGAGTCCGAGTCGCGCTTCTGGAACCACGTCGTCACCGCGCCGCCCTTCGACCCCCTGCGCGAGCGCTACGGCGCGGCCTTCGAGGACTTCATCCGCGACAAGGTCGGGATCGTCAACGGCGACATCGCGGAGGACAACCTCGGCTTCACGGAAGAGGAGGCCGAGGCGGTCGCCAAAGATATCGACGTGCTCGTCAACAGCGCCGGCAACGTCACCTTCAACCCGCCGCTGGAGAGCGCGCTGCGCACCAACGTCGTCGGCACGCAGAACGTCATCAAGTTCGCCAAGCGGATGCGGCGGCCCGCGCTCGTCCACGTCTCGACCTGCTTCGTCGCCGGCAACCGCTCCGGCCCCGTCTGGGAGAGCGACCCCGTCGTCGGCTACTTCCCGCGCCGCGACGAGCTGCCCGGCGTCGAGTTCTCCGTCGAGCAGGAGATACGCGACTGCGCCGAGCTGGCCGACCGCGTCCGGCGCGAGGCCCGCGACGCGATGCAGGCCGCGCGCTTCCGCGAGCTGGCGCGGCAGAGGCTTATCGAGGAGGGCCGCGACCCCGACGACCTCGACGCGATGGGCCTCGCCGTCGCCCGCGAGCGCAAGGTCTGGACGCGCGAGCGCCTGACCGAACTCGGCACCGAGCGCGCGGCCTTCTGGGGCTGGCCCAACATCTACACCTACACGAAGAGCCTCAGCGAGCAACTCGTCGCCGCCGAGGGCGGCATCGCCAAGTCAATCGTCCGCCCGTCCATCGTCGAGTCGTCGAAGGACTACCCCTTCCCCGGCTGGAACGAGGGCTTCACGACGACCGCGCCGCTCATCTTCATCTCGCTCAAGGGTCAGACGCAGATCCCCGTTAACGAGAAACTCGTCCTCGACATCACGCCGGTCGATCAGGTCGCCTCCGTGATGATCGGCGTCGCCGCCGAGTGCGTCGAGCGCGACGAGCCGCGCCTCGTCTATCAGGCCGCCACCGGCGACGCCAACCCGAACACGATGGAGCGCATCGTCGGCCTGCTCGGCCTCTACAAGCGCAAGCACTTCCTTGAGAAGGAGGACGGCTTCCGCCTCGTCAACGAGCTCGCCGGCCGGATGGAGACGCGGCCCGTCACGCCGTCGCGCTTCGAGGCGACCTCGACGCCGATGGTCAACGCCGCCGCGCGCAGGGTCGGCGGCCTGCTCGACCGCGTGCGGCCGCGCTGGGGCGGCGGGCGCTTCACCGACATCGTCGACCGGGCCAAGTCGGCCGTCGGGCGCGTCGAGCAGTTCACGCGCGAGACGCAGGAGGCGTTCGAGATGTTCCGGCCCTTCATGGTCGAGAACGAGTACGTCTTCCGCGCCGACAACGTCCGCTCCCTCTTCGCGCAGATGCGCGAGGAGGAGCGCCGCCTGCTGCCGTGGCACCCGGAGCGCGTGGACTGGTACGACTACTGGATGAACGTCCACTTCCCCGGCCTGCGCAAGTGGGTCTTCCCCAAGCTCGAAGAGGACATGCGCGCGCAGCCCAAGCGCGCCTACACCTACCGCGACCTGCTCGAACTCTTCGAGACCTCGACCAAGCGCTTCTCGACGCGCGTCGCCATGCGCATCGAGCGCGACGGGCAGCAGGAGCAGTACACCTACGCGGACATCCGCGAGCTGGCGACGCGCGCCGCCGCCTTCTTCGCCGCCTCGGGCGTCAAGCCGAACGACCGCGTCCTGCTCGTCAGCCACAACGGGCCCGAGTGGGGCGTCAGCTACTTCGGCGTCCTGAAGGCCGGCGCGACCTGCGTCCCCGTCGACCCCGAGAGCTCGACCGACGAGATCGTCAACTTCACGCGCGCCGCGGCCGCCACCGGCATCATCCTCGGCGACAAGGCCGACGGCGAGCACGCGGGCCTGCGCGAACGCCTCGCCGAAGCCTCCCCCGAGGCGCGCGTCTGGCGCTACGAGGAGATTTTCGAGCTGACCGACGAGCGGTCGGAGGCCGAGCGCGCGTCGCTGCTGCCGGCGCGCGTCGCGGCCAACACCGTCGCCTCGCTCATCTTCACCTCGGGGACGACCGGCGTGCCGAAGGGCGTGATGCTCTCGCACAAGAACCTGACGAACATGGTCTCGATGCTCTCGTCCGTCTTCGAGATGGACACGGGCGACGGCGTGCTCTCGGTTCTGCCGCTCTACCACACGTTCGAGTTCTCGACCGGCTTCCTCACGCCCTTCAGCCGCGGCACGCAGATCACCTACCTGCCCGACCTCTCGGGCGAGGAGCTGGCGCGCGCCATCAAGGGCGGCCACGTCACGGGCATGGTCGGCGTGCCCGCGCTGTGGGAACTCCTGCACCGCCGCATCATGTCGCGCCTGCGCGAGAACGGCGAGTGGGTCGGCCGCTCGGCCGAGCTGATGATGAGGGCCAACAGCTGGCTGCGCGACCGCACGCCGCTGAACCTCGGGCAGGTTCTTTTCCGCCCGATCCATCAGGGGCTCGGCGGCCAGATCCGCTACCTCATCAGCGGCGGCTCGGCCTTGAACGACAAGGTCAAGCGCGACATGCACGGCCTCGGCTTCACCATCCTCGAAGGCTACGGGCTGACGGAAGCCTCGCCCGTGCTCACGGTCACGCGCCCGCAGAACGGGCTTCTGGCGGCGAGCGTCGGCAAGCCTCTGCCCGGCGTCGAGGTGCGGATTCTCGACCCCGACGCCTCCGGCATCGGCGAGGTCGTCGCGCGCGGCCCCAACGTCATGGTCGGCTACTTCCGCAACGAGGAGGCGACGCAGTCCGCGCTCGTCAACCGCTGGCTCCACACCGGCGACCTCGGCCGGCTCGACGACGACGGCAACCTCTACCTCGTCGGCCGCTCCAAAGAGATCATCGTCGACACCAACGGCAAGAACGTCTACCCGGACGAGGTCGAGGAACTCTACAAGGACTCGCCGCTGGTCAAGGAGCTCGGCGTGGTGGGGCTGCCCGACCAGCTCGGCGAGAAGGTGGCCTGCCTCGTCGTCCCCGACTACGACCACGACATCGCGCTCACGCGCGACGAGGTGCGCCGCCGCATCGAACACCACTTCCGCGACGTGTCGTCCTCGCTCCCCTTCTACAAGCGCGTCAAGTCGCTCTACTTCGCCGACGACGAGCTGCCGCGCACGGCCACGCGCAAGGTCAAGCGGCGCGAGGTCGTCCGCCTCATCCAGTCGCTCGAAGAGTCGAAGCGCGCGGCCGTCGCCGAGCAGACCGCGCCGCGCGAGGCGCACCACGACGCCGAGTGGCTCGTCGGCCTCGTCGCCTCGGTCTCGAACCGGCCGCGCTCGCAGGTCACGCTCGACACGCGCCTCTCCGACCTCGGCTTCGACAGCCTCATGTTCGTCGAGCTGGCCAACGCCGTCGAGACGGCCGGCGGCCGCGTGCTCTCGCCCGACACTTTGAACGAGGTGGTGGACGTGCGCGAGCTCTACGCCGTCGTCAAGCGGCGCGAGACGCAGGCCGCGCGGCGCGCCGCCGAGGCCCGCGCCGAGGAAGACCGCCGCGAGGAGGAGCGCGAGATTCACGTCCCCACCTTCGTCCGCGCGCTCGGCAACCGCGGGCTCGACCTGCTTCAGGGGGCCTTCTACGAGCGCTTCCTCAACACCGCCATCGAGGGGGAGTCGAACATCCCGGCGCACACGAACTTCATCGCCGCCTCGAACCACACCTCGCACCTCGACACCGGCCTCATCAAGTACGCGCTCGGCGAGTACGGCCGCGACATGGTGGCGCTGGCGGCGGCAGACTACTTCTTCGACAACCGCTACAAGCGGGCCTACATGAACAACTTCACGAACATCGTGCCCATCGAGCGTTCGGGGAGTTTGAGACAGAGCCTGCGCCACGCCCGCTCGTTTCTGGAGCGCGGCTACACGGCGCTGATCTTCCCCGAGGGCACGCGCTCGGTGACGGGCCAGATGGCCGAGTTCAAGTCCGGCTTCGCCTACCTCGCGCTCGCCACGCGCACCGGCATCCTGCCCGTCTACCTCTACGGCACTTACGAGGCGTTCCCGAAGGGCGCGAACATCATCAAGAGCCGCGACATCGGCGCGCGCATCGGCCGCTTCCTCTCGCCCGACGAGCTCGAAGCGGTGACGAAGGGGATGCCGCGCTCGGAGGCTTACCGCCTCATCGCCGCCCTCGTCCGCCACGAGATCGAGAACCTGCGCGACGGCACGCGCCACGCCTTCGACGCGCCGGGGCTGCGCCGCCGCTGGAAGCAGGAGCGCCGCCAAACCGGCGACGAGCAGCACGAACTCTTAACGACGGGAGATTAAAAGCAGTAGACAGTAGTCAGTAGGCTGTAGGCTCCGCGCCGAGTCTCTTGCCGCTGACCCGCTGACGACTCGATACCGAAGGTCTTCCTACTGGCTACTGACTACTGACTCCTGTCTACTCCTTTATGCCCACGAAGAGCACACGCAAGACGGCGACCAGAAAGGCTCCGAAGAAGAGCGCGCGTGAGCCTAAGACGACGGCGCTGGCGCGGGCGAGGCAGCCGGCGACGCTGGTGACGGGCGGGACGGGCTTTCTGGGGTCGCACCTCGTGAGGCTTCTGGTCGCCGAGGGCGCGAAGAACCTGCGGGTGATGGCGACGAGCGCGCCTCCGTGGCTCGAAGAGCTGGGCGTCGAGACGGTGCGCGGTTCCGTGACCTCGCCGGAGGACGTGGCGCGTGCCGTCGAGGGCGTCGGCGAAATCTACCACCTCGCGGGCCGCGTCTCGCGCGAGCGCGGGGACGCGCACGAGATGTACCGCCTCCACGTCGAGGGCACGCGCCTCTTGTGCGAGGCGGCGGCCGCGGCCGGCGTCACCTCGATGGTGATGGCCTCGACGAGCGGCACCGTCGCCGTCACCGACACGGGCGACGTGATCCCCGACGAGGACTGGCCGACGCCGCTCGACATCATCTCGCGCTGGCCTTACTACGCCAGCAAAGTCTATCAGGAGCGCGTCGCGCGCCGGCACTTCGCGGGGAAGAACCGGCGGCTCGTCCTCCTCAACCCGAGCCTCCTGCTCGGCCCCGGCGACGAGCGTCTGAGTTCGACGAGGGTCGTGCTCGATTTCCTCTCGCGCAAGATCGTCGTCGTGCCGAAGGGCGGGCTCTCGTTCGTGGACGCGCGCGACGCGGCCCGCGCCTTCTACGCCGCGATGCGGCAGGGCCGGCCCGGCGAGCGCTACCTGCTCGGCGCGGCCAACTGGACTTTCCGCGACTTCTTCGGTCGGCTCGAACGCCTGACGAAGACGCCCGCGCCCTTCCTCTCGCTCCCCTCGAAGCTGACGCTGGCGGGCGCGCGCGCCGTCGGCGCCCTCTACCGCGGCTGGAAGCTCGCGCCGCCGGTCGAACCCGTCGAGATCGAGATGGCCGAATACTTCTGGTACCTCGACGCCTCGAAGGCCCGCGCCGAACTCGGCTTCGCGCCCCGCGACCCGCAGGAGACGCTCCTCGACACCGTCCGCCACGTCCGCGAAAACTTCCTCGGCGGCGGCGCGTTCAAAAGCGCCGTGTGAGGGCGTTCGATTTAAAGCCCAAATCTTGGCCCGCCTAAGACTCCGCCCGGCACGCCTGACCGTAGGGCGGCGGCGCGGGCGCGTGGCCGGCCCGCGCCGCCGCCGGTTCGGGCGGGCCTCAGAACGTGCCGTTGCCGTTGTTGAGCAGCACGGTCACGTCGTAGGAGCCCGCGTTGGCGACGGCGATGTCGCGCCAGCCGTCGCGGTTGAAGTCGGCGACGGTGGCGTCGAAAGGCTCGAAAGAATTGAGGGCGTAGGAGCGGCGCGGGCGGAAGGTGCCGTCGCCGTTGCCGAACTGGACGCTGAGGGTGTCGGCGTCGGGGGTGTTGGGCGGGATGGACTGCGCCGGGACGGTCGTGATGGCGTCGAGCTTGTTGTCGTTGTTGAGGTCGGCGAGCGTGACCGACATGCCGCGGCTGCCGGCGTAGAAGGTCAGCGGGGCCGGAAGGTGCCGTCGCCGTTGCCGAGCAGGACGTTGCCGTAGCCGCTCGTGATGTTGGCCGTGACGGCGTCCTGCCGCCCGTCGTTGTTCACGTCGCCGACCGCGATGCCGGCGACCTGATAGTTGGCGCCGAAGTAGGCGGGCGCGGCGAAGGTGCCGTCGCCGTTGCCGAGCTGCGCGATGACGCCGCCGACGTCGCTCCTGACGAGGTCGAGTTTGCCGTCGCCGTTGAGGTGCGCGGCGACCACGAAGTCCGAGCTGATGTACTCGTAGGTGAGGCGCGCGGGCTGGAAGGTGCCGTCGCCGTTACCGAGCAGGACGGCGAGGCCCTGCGCCGCGCCGCGGTTGGTGACGACGAGGTCGAGGCGGCCGTCGCGGTTGAAGTCGCCCGCGGTGATGCCGCGCGGCACGTTGCCTACGGCGTAGTGGCGGGCGGGCTGGAACGTCCCGTCGCCCCGGCAGACGTGGACGCTGACGGTGTTGGAGCCGCTGTTCGTCACGGCGATGTCGCGCCGGCCGAAGCCCGCGAAGTCGGCGACCACGAGTTGTTCGGGGTACTGCCCGGCGGCGAGGTTGCGGGCGCCGCCGAAGGTGCCCCCGCCGTTATTGAGCAGCACGCTCACGTTGCCGCCGCTGATGTTCGCGGTCGCCAGATCGGCCCCGTTGCTGTTGCCGTTAAAGAGCCCCGAGGCGATGGAGCGGGGCGAGAGGCCGACCGGGTAGTTGCGCAGGGAGTAGGCCGGGAGGAGGTTGAGGGGCTGCGGGAAGAGGCC
>DATMVI010000477.1:0-4715 GCA_035563275.1 Pyrinomonadaceae bacterium | reverse complement strand
TGGGCCAGAATCTTCTCCTCGGTGTAGGTGTCGACGGCCGAGAGCGCGTCGTCGAGGATCAAAATGCGCGGCTGGCGCATGACGGCGCGGGCGATGGCCGTGCGCTGCTTCTGCCCGCCCGAGAGCGTGATGCCGCGCTCGCCCACCAGAGTGTCGAAGCCCTCGGGGAAGCCGCGCACGTCCTCGGAGAGGCCCGCGATCTCGGCCGCCCACTCGACCTCGGCGCGCTCGGCCCGCTCGACCCCGAAGGCGATGTTCTCGGCCAGCGTGTCGCTGAAGAGGAACGTCTCCTGCGGCACGTAGCCGATGGCGGCGCGGAGCTGCGCGAGCGGGTAGTCGCAGACGGGGCGGCCGTCGACGAGCACCGTCCCGCGCGGCGCGTCCACGACGCGCGGGATGAGGTTCATCAGGGTGGACTTGCCCGAGCCGGTGCGGCCGACGAAGGCCACGGTCTGCCCGGCCTCGATGACGAGGTCGATGTCCCTGAGCACCGGCGCGGCGTGCGCGGCGTAGGCGAAGGTGAGGCCGCGGAACTCGATGCGGCCGCGGATGGGCGGCTGCCCCTTCACGCCGGGCGCGTCCTTGATCGCCGGCTGGACGGCGAAGATGGCGTTCATGCGCTTGAGGCTGGCCGTGCCGCGCTGGTAGAGGTTGACGACGTAGCCGAGCGCGATGAGCGGCCAGATGAGCCGCGTCAGGTAGAGGATGAACTCGACGACCTGCCCCGTCGTGATCCGCCCGCGCACGGCGAGCATGCCCCCGTACCAGATGATGAGCACGTAGCCCGTCCCGATGACGAACTGGAGCAGCGGCCGCATCACGGCCGAGATGCGGACGAGTTGCAGGTTGCGCTCGGCGTACTCGCGGTTGAGCGAGTTGAAGGCGGCGATCTCCGGCCCCTCCTGCGCGTAGGCGCGCACCACCCGCACGCCCGAGAAGTTCTCCTGCGCGCGCGCCGAGAGCTGCGCGAAGAACTCCTGAATCTTCTCGAAGCGCGTGTGCACCTGCTGGCCGAAGTACTTCACCGTGAGCGAGACGAGCGGCATCGTCACGAACAGCAGCAGCGTGAGGCGCACGCTGATCCGCAGCATCAGCGGGAGGATGATGACGACGACGAAGACGGTCTGGAGCGTGTACATGATCATCGGGCCGGCGAGCTGCCGCACGGCCGCGAGGTCGTTGGTGGCGCGCGCCATGAGGTCGCCCACCCGGTGCTCGTGGAAGAAGGAGAGCGGCAGGCGCTGGAGGTGCGCGTAGAAGTCCTGTCGCAGGTCGTACTCGACGTGGCGCGACATGCCGATGAGGATGCGCCGCTGCCAGAAGAGGAAGACGCCGCTCAGGGCGCTCGCGCCGAGGATGAGCAGCGCGTAGCGCGTCACCTTCTCCCACGTCGGCTCGGCCCGCAGGTCGTCCACCGCCAGCCCGACGTAGAGCGGGACGAGCAGCCCGACGACGACCGAGGCGAGGATGCTGAGGACGCCCAAGACGAGCGACTTCTTGTAGGGGCGGAAGTACCGCGCGAACTTTCGCAGATCGTTCATGGACGCCGCACCGTGGACGCTGTTGACACTCCGGTTTACTGACCCGACACGCGGCGTCTATGATGCGGGATTTTCGCGCATAAGCCAAACGCGGAAGATTCAAAGCGGAGGCCCGGCCGCGGGGAGGGCGTCGCAAGCCTCATTAAGAGATGGTTAATGAGGCTTGCGACGCCCCGCCTCGCGGCCGGGCCTCGGTTCCGAACTCGAAACTTTTATTCCGCGGCCGGGAGCGCCGCCGCCGGCTCTTCCATGACGGGCGGGGCTTCGGCGGGCGCTTCCTCCGCCGCGACCAGCGGCGCCCAGCGCAGCTCCTCGTGCACCTCGTCGGGCAAGTCCAGCGGCGAGCAGACGCGGTTGCGGCCCGTGCGCTTGGCCTGATAGAGGGCGCGGTCGGCGGTCGTCACCAGCAGGTCGCGGGCGCTGGCGTGCTGCGGGAACGAGGCCACGCCCAGCGAGGCCGTGACGCAGCCGACGCCCGGCATCTCCTCGCGCTCGATGCGCGCGCGCAGCCGCTCGGCCACGGCCAGCGCGCCTTCGAGCCCCGCCTGCGGCAGGATGATGGCGAACTCCTCGCCGCCGTAGCGCGCGGCCGTGTCCACGCCCCGCACCTCCTCGCGCAGCGCCGAGGCGATCTGCCGCAGCGCCGCGTCGCCCGCGTTGTGCCCGTGCGTGTCGTTGACGCGCTTGAAGTGGTCGATGTCGAGCATGATGAGCGAGACGGGCTGGCGCATGCGGGTGGCGAGGTGGAGGTCGCGCTCAAGCTGTATCTCGAAGAAGCGGCGGTTGAAGCAGCCCGTCAGCGCGTCGGTCAAAGCCTGCTGCTGCGTCTGCTGGAAGAGGCGCGCGTGGTTGACGGCGACGGCGACTTGGTCGGAGACCGTCCGCATCAGCATGATCTCGTTCTCCTCCCACGCGCGGCCGGGGTCGTCGGAGGTGACCATCAGCACGCCCATCACGCGCTCGTGGAAGATGACGGGGACGGCCGCCGTGGGCCGGATGGAGAGGTCGGTCGCGCCGGAGGCCCCGTCCTGCACGAAGGTCTTGATCCGCCCGCGCAGGCGCGCGCCGACGGCGTGGAGGTCGCTGACCAGCTCCTCGCGCGTCTCCTCGGTGGCGTCGTCGCCGTCGCGGAAGAAGCAGGTCGTCAGAGGCGGCTGGCCGTGCTCGCCGTCCACGGAGAGCGCGCTGCGCGCGGCCCCGAGCGCGCCGCCCACCTCGTCCACGGTCGTCTGCAACACGCTCGGCAGTTCCAGAGAGCTGCGCACCGCCTTCGCGATGCGGTTGACGGCCAGCTCGCGCACGGCCTGCTCCTGAAGCAGCCGCGCCAGCTTCGTCGTCACCGAGACGGTCAGTTGCAGCGAGGTGGTCTTCGGCACGCACGTCCGCACGGCGCGCGCGAAGGCCGGCGCGTGCTCGGGCCGCTCGGCCGTGACGCGCGCCATCAGGTATTCGAGGGCCGAATAGACGATGTCCGGCTCGAACGACCACATGACCTCGTCGCCGGCCGCCGCCTCGAGGTCGTCGCCCGCGTCGTGCCAGCGGACGGAGGAGAGCAGCGCCGAGAAGCGCGCGTCGGCGATGATGACGAAGCGCTCGTCGAAGCCCTCCTGCGTCGCCTTCTCCATGAAGACGGGCTGGCGTTCGAGCGCGTTGGCCTCGGGCTGCCCGGCCCGCGTGACGGCGTCCTCGGGCGTGGCGAAGAAGAAGGCGTAGCGCGCCGCGCGCCCGACCTCGCGCACGCGCGCCAAGTCGCGCAAAGAGCGCTGCGGCTCGGGCAGAAGGCTCTCGACGACCAGCGCCGCGAGGTTGTTCTCCAGCACCACGTCCTCGAAGTAGCGGTGCAACTGCGCAATCGTCAGCTCGGCGCAACGGACGGGCGTCAGTTGCCGCGGGTGCTGAGCGAGGAGTGCGCTGTAGAGTGAGAGCATCTGAATCGGGCGGACGGACGGTTACGGCGGCGGGGTCGGCGTCAGGAGCGAAAGCCGTATCCAACAGGCCGCGTAGTACGGCCTGTAGTGACAAACATATTTTGGCACAAGTTTAACAGAGGTGTCTACGAAAAATTAACGCCGATTTTTAGCGGAGTTTTCGCGCGGCCGCCGGATTTTCGGCGGGGGCGGGTGGCGGAAGCCCGGCGGGGGCCGGCGGGCTTCACCCTTGTTTGGCGTAAGTGGTTGTGGCGGTGGAGATAAGGACGCCGGCCTGATCGGTCGCCTCGACCGTAATGACCGCGACGCGGCGGCCGTCGCGCAGGACGCGGGCGCGCGCCTCGACGCGGCCGGCCGTGACGGGGCGGAGAAAATGCACGGTCAGGTCGATGGTGACGGTGCGCTGGCCGGGCGCGAGCAGGGTGAAGACGGCGAAGGCGGCGGCCGTGTCGAGCAGCGAGACGACGGCCCCGCCGTGCATCAAGCCCTCCATGCGCGAAAGCTCCTCGCGCCATTCGAGGGCGAAGGTGGCCGCGCCGCGCTCGGCCCCGACGAACTCCAGCCCGAGCAGGCGCGCGTAAGGGACGCGCGCGAACGCCTCGGCGAGGCGCTCCGTCTCCTCGGCCGTGAGCGGCGTGACGCTCACGAGTTGTAAATCCCCGCCGGGTCGAGCGGCTCGACGACGACGGCCGTGCCGTAGGCGAGCACCTCCGTGGCCCCGCTGGCGATCTCGGTGGCGTCGTAGCGGGCGCCGATGATGGCGTTCGCGCCGAGTTCGGTGGCGTGCTGCACCATGATCTCGAAGGCGTCGCGGCGGGTCGCCTCGCAGAGGTTCGTCCACGCGGTGATGTTGCCGCCGACCATCTGGTTGAAGACGGCCCCGATGTTGACGAAGAGGTTGCGCGAGCGGACGACGATGCCGCGCACGATGCCGAGGCTCTGCCGGACGCGGTAGCCGGGCAGCTCGAAGGCGGTCGTCACCATCTGCGGCGCGACGGAGTAGCGCGGCTCGCTGATGTCGTAAGGCGTGCGCTTTTGCAGCTCGTTGCTCATGGTCAGTCTCCGAAGAGGCTCGGTTGCGTGTCGTCGTCGCCGGTGTCCCGGGCGTCGGCGAACTCTTCGGGCGTCCAGCGGTAGCGGCCGAGGTCGCAGCGGCCGCGCTCGTTGAAGACGACGCCCTCGGCTTCGAGCATGCGCTGCTGCTTGTCGGGCGGGAGCACGACGCGGCCCGTCGAGCACGCGCCCT
>DATMVI010000476.1:0-10115 GCA_035563275.1 Pyrinomonadaceae bacterium | reverse complement strand
CACGCAGATCGAGGCGGCGGGCGCCTACGTGATTCGCAACGCGCGCGTCGTCACCGTCGGCGGCCCCGAGATCGAGAACGGCGCGGTCGTCATCAGTCAGGGCCGGATCGTCGCCGTCGGGCCGACGGTCAGCGCCCCGGCCGGCGCGCGCGAGATAGACGCGCGCGGCCTCAGCGTCTACCCCGGCATGATCGACGCCGGGACGAGCATGGGCCTCGTCGAGATCGCGTCGGGCGCGCCCGGCACGGTGGACACGAGCGAGCTGGGCGACATGAACCCGAACGCGGCGGCGCTGTGGGGCCTCAACCCGCACAGCGCCCACATCGACGTGACGCGCGTGGCCGGCGTGACGACGGTCGTCTCGCTGCCGTCGGGCGGGACGATCTCGGGGCAGGCCGCGCTCATCAACCTAGTCGGCACGTCGCAGCGCGAGATGGCCGTCGTGCCGCAGGCGGCGCTCGTCATAGACTTCCCGCGGCTCGGCGGCGGGGGCGGCTTCGGCTTCCAGCAGGCGCAGCAGGCCATCACGCCCGAGGCCGTCACGGCGCGCGACCGCCGCGTCGAGGAGATGCGACGCCTCCTGCGCGAGGCCGAGGCTTACGGGCGCGCGCAGGACGCCTACGCGCGCGACCCGAAGGCGGTGCCGCGGCCCGAGACCGACCTGCGCCTCGCGGCGCTCGTCCCGTACGCGCGCGGCGAGCGGCCCGTCATCCTGCGCGCCGACCGCGAGCGCGACATCCGGGGCGCGGTCAACTTCGCGCGGGAGATGAAACTGCGGCCCGTCATCCTCGGCGGCAGCGACGCGTGGAAGGTGGCGCAGTTGCTCAAGGAGCGCGACGTGCCCGTCATCCTCGACGCGATTCTGAACCTGCCGCTGCGCGAGGACGACCCGTACGACGCGCTGTACGAGAGCGCGTCGAAGTTGCAGGCGGCCGGCGTGCGCTTCGCCATCTCGACGGGCGACGCGGGCGCGCACGTCCGCGACCTCCCGTTCCACGCCGGGATGGCCGCGGCCTTCGGCCTGCCGCGCGCCGAGGCTTTGAAGGCCGTCACGCTCTACCCGGCGCAGATCATGGGCGTCGCCGACCGGCTCGGCTCCATCGAGGCGGGCAAGATCGCCAACCTCGTCATCACCGACGGCGACCTGCTCGAAGCGCGCACCAACGTCCGCCACCTCTTCATCGCCGGCCGCCCCGTCCCGCTCGTCAGCCGCCACACGGTGCTCTACGATCAGTTTAAGGAGAGGCCGTAGGCAGGGAGGCGGGAAGCCGGTGGCGGCCGGACGAGGGCCGCGACGAAGACCACGAAAACCACGAAGCCCGCGGCACGGCGCGCCGCGGGCTTCGTAGTTTTCGTTCGCTTTGCGGGCGCGAAAAAGCCTCCGGGCGGGTCGGGCGCGGGCGGGCGGCCGCCGCCCCCGGCGGCTCCGAAACGTCGCCCGACCCCGGCCCGCGAGACGCCTCCCGCGCGGACGCCTTCAGGCTTTTCCGGCGTCTACTTCCGGGCGACCCATCGTCGCCTGCCGGACGAGGGCGGCGCGGCGGCGCAGGTCTGCGGCCTGCGTGAGCATCGCCTCGGCCGCCCCGTTCTGCGGGCCCTCGGTCATGTGCCCGGCGAGGTGGCGCAGCAGCATCTCGCCCTCTTCGAGCGCGCGGATGGTGTTCCAGAGCGAGTCCTCGACGCCCTCGCTGACGCCCGCCAGCAGGCTGTCGGCCGTGTAGGCGTGGCCCGTGTGGCAGCGGAAGCGGATCAGCCCCTCGGTCTTGAGCCGCAGCAGCACGCCGTGGCAGTCCGGGCAGGCGTAGGAGGACGGCTCGCCCAGTTCCGTCACGCCGGCTTCGAGGGCCTTGTCCTCCAGCGCGATGTTAACTTCGATGTCGAGTTCGTCACTCACCGGGCGACTCCCATCTTCGGCCGCCTCGGTCGCGAGCCGCACGAGGAGCGGCCCGATCCCCGCGAGCGGCAGGCAGTAGTCTACTTTGACGTGGGTCACGGCGCTGAGCGGCATCGAGGGGACGAGCGCGTCGGCCGGGTCTTGGACGACGGCCGTGCCGCCGCGCTGCTTGAGGGCGAGCAGGCCCGTCGTCCCGTCGTCGAGGCCGCCCGTCAGCACCACGCCGACGACCCGCGGCCCGTAGGCGCGCGCCGCCGAGCGGAAGAGAGGGTCTACGGCCGGGCGGAAGCGGTTCTCCTTCGGCCCGCGCGTGACGCGCATCAGGTCGCCGTCCCCCAGCATCAGGTGGCGGTCGGGCGGCGCGACGTAGACGCGGCCGCGGCGGAACCGTTCGCCGTCGCGCGCGGTCTGCACGGGCAGGCTCGTGGCGCGCTCAAGGATTTGGGCCAGCAGGCTCGGCACGTCCGGCGAGAGGTGCTGGACGACGAAGACCGTGGCCGGGAAGTCCGGAGGCAGCGCGCCGAGGAGCTTGCGCAGGGCCTCGATGCCACCGGCCGAAGTCCCGACGACGACGATGTCTTTGTTCGGCATGCAACGCTCCCGGCGCCCCGCTGAGGCGGCGCGTCAGTGACGAAGTTGAGGAGGAAATCGGCGCGGCCTTTATAACACGGCGTCGCCGGGGATGTCCCGCGCGGGGCGCGCGTGACGCCGCGCTGTACCGGCCCCGACCGTTTGGCTTATACTCCCCTGTCAGCGACCCCGAGCCTGATCTCTTTTCCCCTTTTTTTATAGCCGCAGGAGTGAGCGCGAGGCGCGCGGGGTTCGCGCCTCGGCGGCGGCGTCAAGCGCCGGCGCGGGCGGGCGAAGTCTTTATGAGTAAATCCTCGAAGCGGGCCGGCGCTGACGGCGGGCAGGACTTTCTGGTCGTGGGCCTCGGCGCGTCGGCCGGCGGCATCACGGCGCTGGAAGAGTTCTTCGGGCTGATGCCGGACGACAGCGGGATGGCCTTCGTCGTCGTCCTCCACCTCTCGCCGGAGCACGAGAGCAACCTCGCCGCCATGCTCCAGCGCCACACCTCGATGCCGGTCGAGCAGGTCAACGAGACCCTGCGCGTCGAGCCGAACCGCGTCTACGTCATCCCGCCCGCCAAGCACCTGTTGATGGAGGAGGGGCGCATCCGGCTCGCCGAGCCGCCCGCCGAGCCGGGCCGGCGCGTCCCCATCGACCTCCTCTTCCGCACGCTCGGCGCGGCCTACCGCGAGCACGCCATCGGCGTCGTCCTCTCCGGCACCGGCTCGGACGGCACGCTCGGCCTGCGCCGCATCAAGGAGGAGGGCGGCGTCTCGATCGCGCAGGAGCCGGGCGAGGCCGAGTACGAGGGGATGCCGCGCAGCGCCATCCGCGAGGGGCTGGCCGACTTCGTGCTGCCCGTCGCCGCGATGCCCGAGAAGCTCATCGGCATCCGCGACGCGTCGCGCCGCATCAAGCTCCCGCCCGAGGGCGACGAGCCGCCGAAGGGGAAGGAGCTGAACGCCCTGCGCGACATCCTCTCGATGGTGCGCGTCCGCACCGGCCACGACTTCAGCGACTACAAGCAGTCCACCATCCTGCGCCGCGTCACGCGCCGGATGCAGATGCTCGAGGTGCCCGACCTCGCCTCCTACCACCGCTACCTGCGCCATCACCCGAACGAGCTGCCCGAGTTGCAGCAGGACTTCCTCATCTCCGTCACCAACTTCTTCCGCGACACGGCCGCCTTCGACTACCTCGGCCGCGAGGTCGTGCCGCGGCTCTTCGAGGGCAAGCGGGAGGCCGATCAGGTGCGGGTCTGGGTGACGGGCTGCGCGACGGGCGAGGAGGCTTACTCGCTCGCCATCCTGCTCGACGAGCACGCCGCCGGGCTGGAGCGCCCGCCGCGCCTTCAGGTCTTCGCCAGCGACCTCGACGAAGACGCCCTCGGGCAGGCGCGCGCGGGCGTCTTCCCCGAGACCATCGCGGCCGACGTGAGCCCCGAGCGGCTCCAGAACTTCTTCACCTTCCGCGACGGCCACTTCCACGTCAGGAAGCGCGTGCGCGAGACCATCCTCTTCGCGTCGCACAACATCCTGCGCGACCCGCCCTTCTCGAACATCGACCTCGTGAGCTGCCGCAACCTGCTCATCTACCTCAACCGCGGGACGCAGGAGCGGGTGCTCGAAGTCTTCCACTTCGGCCTGCGGCCGGGCGGCTTCCTCTTCCTCGGCTCGGCCGAGTCGGCCGACTTGCTGCCCGACTACTTCTCGCCCTTCGACAAGAAGCTGCGCGTCTACCAGCGCACCGCCCTCGCCTCGACCCTCCCGCACTTCCCGCCGGTGCCGGCCCTCGGCCGCTGGGAGCCGCGGCCGGCGCCGGACGCCGAGGCCGTCGGTGTCAAGGCATACCGCTTCGCCGAGCTGCACCGGGCGCTGCTGGAGGAGTACGCGCCGCCGAGCGTGCTCGTCAACGAGGCCCACGACGTGGTGCACGTCTCGGAGGACGCCGGCAGGTACCTGCGCGTCGGCGGGGGCGAGCCGACGCGCAACCTGCTCACGCTCGTCCACCCCGACCTGCGGCTCGACGTGCGCGCCGCGCTCTACGCGGCCGTGAAGGGCGACGCGGGGCAGTCGAGCCGCGCCGTCAAAGTCGGCCTCGACGG
Organism: Pyrinomonadaceae bacterium; assembly: GCA_035563275.1. Classification (GTDB taxonomy): domain Bacteria; phylum Acidobacteriota; class Blastocatellia; order Pyrinomonadales; family Pyrinomonadaceae; genus QHXN01. The sequence continues at coordinate 5,547 of DATMVI010000476.1, read as the reverse complement.
CGGCACCCGCCGCGTCAGGGTGCGGGTGCGCCCGGCCGCGCGCGACGACCTGCGCGCCACCTACCTGCTCGTCATCTTCGAGGAGGAGCAGGAGGGCGCGGCGGAGGGCGCGGGCGGGGCCGGCGGCGGGGCGGCGGGCGAGGCCGACCGCGACGTGATCGCCACCCTCGAAGCCGAGCTGAACCAGACGCGCTCGGTGCTGCGCGCCACGGTCGAGCAGTACGAGACGCAGACCGAGGAGCTGCGCGCCTCGAACGAGGAGTTGCAGTCCCTCAACGAGGAGCTGCGCTCGGCGACCGAGGAGCTGGAGACCTCGAAGGAGGAGTTGCAGTCGGTCAACGAGGAGCTGCACACGGTCAACGCCGAACTCAAGGACAGGGTCGCGGAGCTGGAGCGCGCCGAGGCCGACCTCTCGAACCTCTTCGCCGCCACCGAGATCGGCACCGTCTTCCTCGACCGCGAGCTGAACATCACGCGCTACACGCCGCACTTCGCCGAACTCTTCAACGTCATCCCGGCCGACGCGGGCCGCCCGCTCGCGCACCTCACGCACCGCCTCGACTACGACGGGCTGCCGCAGGACGCCGCCCGCGTCCTCGGCCGGCTCTCGACCGTCGAGCGCGAGGCGCGCAGCGCCGAGGGCCGGTGGTACGCCGCGCGCGTCCTCCCCTACCGCACCGACGCGGGCCGCGTGGCCGGCGTCGTCATCACCTTCACCGACATCACTGACCGGAAGCTGGCCGAGCTGGTCGCCGCCGAGCGCGCCGAGCAGCTCCGGCTCGCCGCCAGCGCCGCCAGCGCCGCCTTCTGGAGCCTTGAGCTGGCGACCGGCGCCGGCGCGGCCTCCGAGGGCTGGAGCACCGTGATGGGCTTCGCGCCCGACGGCGCGGCGCGCGGCCTCGACGCCCTCTTCCGCACCGTCGTCGCCGAAGACCGGCCGCGGCTCGAAGCGGCCATCGAGGCCGCGCGCGGCGGCCAGACCGACTTCGTCACGGACTTCCGCATCGAGCACCCGGAGCACGGCCGGCGGCGCATCCACTCGCAGGCGCGCGTGCTGGCGAGCGCCGACGCGGGGCCGCGGCTGCAAGGCGTCGTCATCGACTCCACCGAGGGCGGGGCGGCCGCCGAGCTGCGCGCCCGCCTCGCCTCCGTCGTCGAGCTTTCCGGCGAGGCCGTCATCACCTACGGCCCCGACCGGCGCGTCGTCACGTGGAACACGGCCGCGGAGCGCCTGCTCGGCTACGCGGCCGGGGAGGCCGTGGGGGAGGACATCGCGCTGATCCTCCCGCCCGACCGGGCGCAGGAGGTCGAGCGCGTCTTCGGGGTGTTCGAAACGGGCGTGGGCGTCAGCGGGCTGGAGACCGTCTGCCTCGCGAAGGACGGCCGCCGCGTGCAGGTCTCCGTCGCCGCCTCGCCCGTCCGCGGCGCGGACGGACGGCCCGTCGGCGGCGCGGCCGTCCTCCACGACATCTCCGAGGAGCGGACGGCGCAGCTCCAACTCCGAACTTCGGAGTTAGAGCTGCGCCTGATTTTAGAATCGGTCGAGGACTACGCCATCTTCACCCTCGACCTCGAAGGGCGCATCACGCGCTGGAACCGCGGCGCGGAGAAGACCTTCGGCTTCACCGCCGAGGAGGCCGTCGGGCAGGACACCGCCATCGTCTTCACGCCGGAAGACCGCGCCGCGGGCGTCCACCTCAAGGAGATGGAGACGGCGCTCGCCGCGGGGCGGGCCGAGGACGAGCGCTGGCACGTCCGCAAGGACGGCTCGCGCTTCTACGCCTCGGGCGTGCAGACGCCGCTGCGCGAGGGCGACGACGTGCGCGGCTTCGTCAAGGTCGCCCGCGACCTCACCGAGCGGCGGCGCGACGAGATGGAGCGCGCCGAGCTGGCGGCGCAGCTCGAAGCCGAGCGCGAGACGCTCGAAGCCCGCGTCGAGGAGCGCACGAGCGCGCTCTTCACGGAGGTGGCCGAGCGGCGCGCGGCCGAGGAGCGCGTCAGGGAGCTGGTCACGCGCATCGTCGAGACGCAGGAGCAGGAGCGCCGCCGCATCTCGCGCGACCTCCACGACGTGCTCGGCCAGCAGCTCACGGCCCTGCGCCTCAACCTCGCGGCCGTCAAGGAGGGCTGCGCCGAGATGAACGCCTCGCTGCTCAATCAGGTCGAGCGGGCGCAGGCGGTCGCCAGCCGCCTCGACGCCGAGGTGGACTTCATGGCGTGGGAGCTGCGGCCGGCCGCGCTCGACGAGCTGGGGCTGGCCGCCGCGCTCGAAAACTTCGTCCACGAGTGGTCGGAGCACTTCGAGGTGGCGGCCGAGTACCACGCGGCCGGGCTCGGCAAGCGGCGGCTCGCGCCCGAACTCGAAACGAACCTCTACCGCGTCGCTCAGGAGGCGCTCAACAACGTCTCCAAGCACGCCGGCGCGCGCCGCGTCGGCGTCATCCTCGAACGGCGCGACCGCCACTTCGCGCTCATCATCGAGGACGACGGCCGCGGCTTCGACCCGGCCGAGGGGGCGGAGGGCGAGCGCGGGATGGGCCTCGTCAACATGCGCGAGCGCGTCGCCCTCGTCGGCGGCACGCTCGAAGTCGAGAGCGCGCCGGGCGTGGGCACGACCGTCTTCGCGCGCGTCCCGGCCCGCTACGCCGAGAAGAAGTGAGGGACTGATGGCCAAACAGTCGCCGACGACCGCCCCGACCGTCCTGCGCGTCCTGCTCGCCGAGGATCACGAGATGGTGCGCGAGGGCATCAAGGCGCTCGTCAACGCGCAGCCCGACATGGAGGTCGTCGGCGAGGCGTCCGGAGGACGCCTCGCCGTCCAGCTCGCGCAGGAGGTGCAGCCCGACGTGATCGTGATAGACATCTCGATGCCGGAGCTGAACGGGCTGAAGGCCACCGAGCGCATCAGGCAGGTCTGCCCGCACGTGCGCGTGCTGACGCTGACGCGCCACACCGACGCCGGCTTCATCCAGCAGCTCTTCGCCGCCGGGGCCTCCGGCTACGTCCTCAAGCAGTCGGCCTCGGCCGAGCTGGTGCGCGCCATCCGCGCCGTCGCCGCGGGCGGCAACTTCCTCGACCCGCAGATCACGGGCAAGGTCATCGGCGGCTACATCAGCCAGCAGGCCCGCGTCGGCGACGACGCGCAGGGCGAGCTGTCCGAGCGCGAGTCGGAGGTGCTGCGCCTGATCGCGTGGGGCCACTCGAACAAGGAGATCGCCGCGCGCCTCCAGATCAGCGTCAAGACGGTCGAGGCCCACAAGGCCAACACCATGAAGAAGCTCGGCCTCACGAGCCGCATCGACATCGTCCGCTACGCGCTGCTTCAGGGCTGGCTGGAAGATACCTGAGACGGTCGCGGCGCGGCGGCGGCCGGGCCTCCTTTACCACGCCGAGTTAACAAAGAAAGACCGGCTTCTTCTCCGCGGACTCTGAGAATCTCCCGCGCCCCCCGCGTTAAACCCTGCGCGCGCCGCGCCCGACCTGCGAATCGGCCACGAAACCGCAATCTCCCGCCACCGCTCCGCAATCTTCCCCCTGAGCCGCTTAGGGTTAATCCCTACCGCTTTCTCTTATCTTCCTAATAGCGGCCGCCCCCGGATTCGGGTATTTTCTTACAACGCAAGGAGAATTAGACCGGCCTGTGTGCGGGGTTCGCGCCTCAGAGTGAAGCCCAACCCGGCCGCGCCTGCGTCAAGGGGGTGAGCATTATCAGGATCGGCTCGCCTTTTATTTTCTCACACTGCTTTCGCCTTCTTCCCCCAACAAACAGGCGATAGAAGCGGCTGCGGCGTGTGCCGCCCCCGCGACGGAGTCACCAGCGTGACGATGACGACGCCTCGCCGGACAAAGAACTCGACGGCCGCCCCGGCGCGGCCGCACGCCCCGGAACGCCCGCGCGTCCTCGTCGCCGAAGACCACGACGACACGCGCCAACTGCTCCGGCTGCTGCTGGAGCGGCGCGGCTTCGACGTGCTCGAAGCGGCCGACGGCGAGGAGGCCGTCCGCCTCGTCGAGAGCGCCCGGCCCGACCTCGTCCTGCTCGACGGCGGGTTGCCGCGGCTCGACGGCCTCGCCGTCACGCGCCGCCTGCGGGCCGGCGAGGAGGCCGCGCGCCTGCCCATCGTCTTCCTCTCGGGGCACGCCGAGGCCGGCGCGCGCACGGCGGCCTTCGACGCCGGCTGCGACGAATACCTCGTGAAGCCGGACGGGCTGGAGACGCTGGGCGCGGTGCTGACGCGCCACCTCGGCGAGCGGGCCGCCTGAAGGGCGTGCCGAAAGAATCTCAGGGGGTTTTGCAGAGATGAGCGCCACGACGACGACAACCACCACCACCACGACAACCGCGCCGACCGCCCGGGCGAAACTCTTCGGGATGTTCGAGCTGGACGCGGCCAACACCGTGCTCTACTCGCGGGTCGAAGGCGACGGGAACGGGAGCGCGCTAGTCCCGCCCCCCGACCTCAACGGGTGCGCCCTCTTCGGAGGCGTCTGCCACTTCGCCAACGCTGACGAACTGCGCCAGCGCATCAACAGCTTCAGGTCAAACGGGGCGCAGGCCGCCAGCTTCGACTTCACCTGCGAGTACGACGACGGGCCCGTGCCCGTCCGGGTTCTGCTGGCGCGCGTGCGCGAGCGCACGGATCGCGACAGCACCAAGTCAGTCCTCATCCACATCCGGCGGCGACACTAAGGCCGCGCGGGGCCGGGCGTGCGGGGGTACGGAAAGCGTTAAGGCTTGAGCATGACAAATGATTCGATGGGCAGAGGTGACATTCGGAAGCCGGCGGGCTTCTACAACGGCCGGGTCGGCTCCGGCGAGGGCCGCGGCGGCGCGACCACCGTCGGGCGCGTGCCGGAGAAAGTCGGGGTGAGGGCGTTGGGCGGACTGCTGGCGAACAAGCTTCTGAGCGCCCTGCCGGGCGAGGATTTCGAGCGGCTGCTGCCGGCGCTCGACCCCGTCTCGCTCTCGTCGCGCGACAAGTTCGACGACTCGCGCGACGCCGCGCACGTCTACTTCCCCGAGGACTCGGTCGTCTCGCACCTCGTGCTGCTCGAAGACGGGAGCACGGTCGAGGCGGCGATGACGGGGCGCGAGGGCGTGGTCGGCCTCGGGGCCGTCTTCGGCCAACACACGCCGTCGCACTGGGCGCGCGTGACGCTGGCGGGCAGCGCGCTGCGGATGCGGGCCGACGCCTTCCGGCGCGAGTTCGCCGGGGGCGAGGCGCTGCGCGCCCTGCTGCTCGAACACGCCGGCCGCCACTTCGCGCAGGTCGCGCAGCGCGCCGCCTGCATCGGCCGCCACCGCGTCGAGGCGCGCCTCGCCGTCTGGCTCCTGATGCTGCACGACCGCGCCGGGGCCGACGAACTGCCGCTCACGCAGGAGTTCATCGCGCGCCGGCTCGGGACGCGCCGCGCCGGCATCACCGAGGCCGCCGGCCGCTTCCAGCAGCGCGGCCTCATCGCCTACAGCCGCGGCACCCTGCACCTCCTCGACCGCCCCGGCCTGGAGGCCGCCGCCTGCGAGTGCTACGGCGCGCTCCGCGACAA
>DATMVI010000475.1:0-6454 GCA_035563275.1 Pyrinomonadaceae bacterium | reverse complement strand
GCCGCGGCGCGCGGCGCGTGGATCGCGCCGGCTAACGAGCCGCTGCGGGGCGTCGTCGCGCTCGACCCGCCCGTGCGCGCCACGCACCTCGCCGCGCTGCACGAGGCGCAGGTCAACGTCGTCCGGCAAGACCCGCGCGGCTTCCTCGCCCTCAGCGCGGACACCTTGAGCGACGAGGAGGACTACCGGCCCATCGGCGTGCGCCGCCTCCTGAGCCTGCTCCGGCGGCTCGCGCTGCGGCTCGGCGCGGCCTACGTCTTCGAGCCGCACGACGAAGCCTTCCGCCGCCTCGTCCGCCGCGGCTTCGAGGGGATGCTCGGCGAGATGTTCGCGCGCGGGGCGTTCGCCGGCGCGGCCCCGGCCGCCGCCTTCCGCGTCGTCACCGACAGCACCCTGAACACCGACCGCATGGCCGACCTCGGCCGCTTCGTCGTCGAGCTGAAGGTCGCGCCGTCTTTGCCGATGACCTTCCTCACCGTCCGCCTCGTGCAGAGCGGCGACCGCGGACTCGCCACGGAGGAGGGCTGAGAGAGATGGCCATCCCGTTCCTCGAATTCGTCACGAACCCTTTCACGGCCTTCAACTTCTCGGTCGAGATTCACGTCGAGGGCGTCTCGAAGCAGGTCTGTAGCGCGGCCTTCTCCGAGTGCGACGGGCTGGAGGTGACGATGGAGGCCAAGACCATCCGCGAGGGCGGCGACAACGGCCGGCTCATCCGCCTGACGGGGCCGGCCGGCTTCGGCACGCTCACGCTCAAGCGCGGGCTGACCTTCAACTTCGACCTCTGGGACTGGGTCGAGGCCGTGCGCAAAGAGCCGGCGCTGCGCGCCGACGCCGAGGTCGTCATCTTCGACTCGAACGGCGTCACCACCGTCGCCAGCTTCGTCGTCACGCGCTGCCTGCCGGTCAAGCTCAAGGCCCCGGCCTTAAACGCCGCGGCCGGCGGCGTCGCCGTCGAGGAGTTGCAGCTGGCCTACGAGACTCTGTCTTTGAAGAAGCCCGACGACGCGCTGCTGTCGAAGCTGACGGGCGGGCTGTCGGAACAGTTCGGGAAGAAGTGAGCCCGCGGCCGCGGGGAGTTTGTTCGAGGCTGAGGAGGTGTCGATGGCCGATCAGGCGAAGATCACGAGGGCCGAGCTGCACGAGCTGCTCCCGGACGGCGAGGAGGCCAAGGATAAGAAGAACACGCTCTACGTGCAGTTCAACCCCGAGACGCTGAAGGTCTCTTTCGCCAACCAGATCAAGCCGAGCGGCGACCAGAAGGACACGAGCGGCTGGCTCTACGTCGGGAAGGGCTCGACCAAGCTGAGCGTCCAGCTCTGGTTCGACGTGACGGCCCCCCTGCGGAGCGAATACAAGGAGATCAAGGACGTGCGCGAGCTGACGAAGAAGGTGGCCTACTTCATCACGCCGGGGCCGGCGCACGACACGGCCAAGGAGATTTACCACGCGCCGCCGGGCGTGCGCTTCATCTGGGGCTCGTTCCAGTTCGACGGCATCATGGAGTCGCTCGAAGAGTCTCTGGAGTTCTTCTCGCCCGAGGGCAAGCCCCTGCGCGCGAGCGTCAGCATCGGCCTCACGCAGCAGAAGATCGAGTTCCTGATGAGGGACGCGGGCGCGGGCCAGCCGCCGGGGGCCGGCGCGCCGGGCGGCAAGCCGCCGGGCACGAGCCCGCTAGCGCAGGCGCTCTCCGGCTCGTCGCTGCAAAAGCTCGCGTCCGGGATGGGCGAGGCCGCCAAGTGGCAGCGCATCGCGCAGGCCAACGGCATCGAGAACCCGCGCCGGCTCGCGCCCGGCCAGTTGATCGACATGAGCGCGCCGAAGCTGCGCTAGGGAGGGGGAAGTCAGTTGGCAGTCGTCATCAGCGATTTCGAGGTCGTGGTCGAACCGCCGGGCGAGGCCGCGCCGGCGGCCGACGCCGACCCCGAGGCCGAGCGGCCCGTGCTCACGCCGCAAGACCTCGAACTGCTCCTTGAGCGGCAGGCCGAGCGGGCCGCGCGCGTGCGCGCCCACTGACGGCCGCGGAGTCTTTCATGCCCGAAGCACAGCTCATCGCCAGCGCGCGCCCCGCCCTCGCCCTCGACGGGCGCGACGACCCCGCCCTGTCGGAGTCGCTCACGTCGCTCGCGGTCGTCGAGGACAGCGCCGGCCTCTACCGCTGCGAGGCCGTCTTCGGCAACTGGGGCGGCAGGGGCAAGGAGGTGGACTACCTCTACTTCGACCGCCGCAAGTTCGACTTCGGCAAGGCGCTACGCGTCTCCCTGCGCGACGCGGCGCTCTTCGAGGGGCGCATCACGGCGCTCGAAGGCCGCTACCACGACCACGGCCCGCGCGAGCTGGCCGTGCTCGCCGAAGACCGCTTTCAGGATTTGCGCATGACGCGGCGCACGCGCACCTTCGCGGACGTGACCGACGCCGAGGTCTTCTCGCGCGTCGCGGGCGACCACGGGCTGACGCCGCGCGTCTCCGTCGAGGGGCCGCGCCACAAGGTGCTCTCGCAGACGAACCAGAGCGACCTCGCCTTCCTGCGCGAGCGGGCGCGCGCCGCGGACGCCGAAATCTGGATGGACGGCTCGACGCTCTACGCCGCCGCGCGCGCGGGCCGCGACGCCGGCACGCGCCGGCTCACCTACGGCAGCGACCTCTTCGAGTTCTCCGTCCTCGCCGACCTCGCGCACCAGCGCACGAGCGTCTTCGCCAACGGCTGGGACGTGGCCGGCAAGCGGGGGTTGCAGTTCGAGGCGACCGACGCGGCGGTGGCCGGCGAGCTGGGCAATGACGCGAGCGGCGCGAGCATCCTCTCGGCCGCCTTCGGCGCGCGCAAGGAGGCGCTCGCCCACACCGTGCCGCTGACCGAGCAGGAGGCGCGGGCGCACGCCGAATCCTTCTTCCGCCGGACGGCGCGCCGCTTCGTCGTCGGCCGCGGCGTCTGCGCCACGGCGCCGGGCCTGCGCGTCGGCGGCCGCGTCGAGCTGGCCGGGCTCGGCCCGCTCTTCAACGGCCGCTACTACCTCTCCGAGGTCAGGCACACCTTCGACTTCGCGCGCGGCCTGCGCACGACCTTCACGGCCGAGCGGCCCGGCCTCGGCCGCGCCAACTGAAAGGGCAGAGGGGACAGGTGTCGGAACACAACTTCCTTGAGTCGCTGTTTGACGAGCGCGTGCCGAGCGGCCTCGGCGGCCGCTGGTACGGCGTCTACCCGGCGCTCGTCAGCGACATAAAAGACCCGGAGGGGCAGGGCCGCGTGCGCGTGACGCTGCCGTGGTCGCCCGACACGGCGGGCGACCGCTACGAGGCGTGGGCGCGCGTGGCGACCCTGATGGGCGGCAACAACCGCGGGAGCTGGTTCATCCCCGACGTGCAGGACGAAGTGCTCGTCGTCTTCGAGGGCGGCGACCCCCGCAGGCCTTACGTCATCGGCGGGCTGTGGAACGGCAGCGACTCCCCGCCCGAGGCGATGGACGGCGCGGGCCGCAACCCGCGCAAGGTCTTGCGCTCGCGCAACGGCGTGAAGGTCACCTTAGACGACACGGACGGTCAGGAGAAGCTGATCTTGGAGACGCCGGGCGGCCAGAGCGTGACGCTCAAGGACGGGCCGGGCGCCATCGAGGTCGTGGACGGCAACGGCAACTCCATCAAGCTCCAGACCGGCGGCATCACCATCACCTCCTCGGCGAAGGTGACGATCAACGCGAGCCTCGTCAACGTCTCGGCCAGCATGGTGACGGTCGACGCGGGGATGTCGAAGTTCAGCGGCGTGGTGCAGGCCGACACGGTCGTCTGCAACTCGATCATCAGCGCCTCGTACACGCCGGGCGCGGGCAACATCTGGTGAAGCGATGAAAGACCACATCCAATGGGCCGCGCCCGCGCCGCTGTGGGCCGCCGCCGGCGAGGCGGCGGTCGCGCGCGCGGCCGTGCTCCGGCCCGCCGTGCTGCGCTTCGCGGCCGACACCTTCATGGAAGATTTCCTGCGCGTGCTGGAGACCGACCCGGCGCGCCTCGGCGACTACCTCGCGCGGTTCGAGACGTGGCACGGCCCCGCGCCCGCGCCGGAAGTGACGCCGCTGCCGCCGCGCTTCCTGCGGAAGCTCAACCGCCTGCGCCTCGCCGCCGGCGGCGCGCTCGACCAAGCCTCGGCGCTCGCCACCCGGCGCGCGCTCGCCGCCGCCTCGGACGACGAGGCCGCGGGCCAGCTCAAGCTCTACCAGCCGGCGCACCAGCGTTATTACCTCGTCACGGCCTGCCTCGTCTGCCGCGTGCCGGGCCTGCCCGACCACGCGCCCGACCCGAACCGCGAGGAGTCGGTCGGCTACGTCGTCCGCCGCCTCTTCCAGCGCGAGGGCGAGGAGGCGCCCGAAGAGTACGCCTTCGTCAACACGCCGCGCGGCGCGGGCTGGCAGAGGGCCGCGGGCGCCGCGCCCGTCGAAGGCGAGGAACGCCTGCCGCTCTTCCCCTCCTACTTCGACGAGCGCGACGGCCGCCGCCGCCGCGTCTTCGCCGGGGTGATTCCGGTCGGCCGGCGCGAGGCTTACATGGGTGCGGCCGAGTTGGCCGCCCCGGCCGACGGCAGCGGCAACCACGCCGCGCCCGGCGCGACGAAGAAGACGGCGCGCAAGCTCCACTTCCGGATGCAGATCGCCGAGCCGTGGAAGAGTCTGATCGAGCGGGCCGACGCCGCCAACCGTCTCAGGACCGAATCGCCGCCGCCCGCCGAAGACGAGCCGGCGCGCGACTTCGCCACGCCGCTCCGCGACAGCCGCGAGCAGATGCAGACCATGTCTTGGTACCTGCTGCTCGACCTCTCGAAGTACCTCGCGCGGTACCTGCCGAAGGTCTGGGCGGTGGTGAAGGAGCCGGAGTCCGAGGGGACGATCGCCGGGACGAACGAGGGGAAGCTTTACGACGAGCTGAAGAAGATCAGGATCGAGCCGGGCGGCGCGCTCGCCGAGGCGCTCACGGCCGGGACGGGCTACGCGGCCGAGGACGTGGCCGCGACGATGCTCGACGCCCTGCGCCGCCTCGACGACCCGGCGAAGGGTTGGGCCGCGAAGCTCGAAAGCGTCGCCGTCGGCTACGACCGCCAGCAGCCCCACGCGCTCTGGCCCGACTTCCTCTTCCCGCTCGCCGACCCCGAGCACGAGCCGCCTCTGCCTTCGGCCTCCGTCACGCCCGCGCCCACGCCTTCGGACGAGTCGGGCGAGACGCACGCGCTCGACCCGACGGGGCTGTCGCAGGCGGTGCGCGACCGTCAGGCGCGCGTCGATAACCTCGTCGCGCTCGTCGTGCGCGCGCTCCCCGCCGAGTCGGACGCGCCCGCGCCCGCGCCGCCTCTGGCCGCGCAGCCCGTGATGGCGACCGGCGAGACGCAGTTCGTCCTGCGCTGCGTCTACGAGCGCCCGCTGTGCGGCCCGCTCGACCCGCCCGTGGTGAGCGAGCCGACGCGCCCCTTCCGCATGGCCGGCTTCTTCGACCCGGACGCGCCGGCCCGCCCCATCCGCATCGCGCTGCCCATCGACACGACGCCCGCCGGCCTGCGCAAGTTCGACAAGAACACGGTCTTCATGATCTCGGACGCGCTGTGCGGGCAGATTCAACGCATGCGCGGCATCACCTTCGGCGACCTCGTGCTCTCGGTCCTGCCGTGGCCGTTCCACAAAGACCTCTCGTCGAAGGTGCCGAAGATGGCGCCGTGCCAGTCGGGGCCGGGCGTCGAGATCGGGATGATGTGCACGCTCTCGATCCCGATCATCACCATCTGCGCGCTCATCCTCTTGATGATCATCGTCGTGCTCTTCGACTTCATCTTCAAGTGGGTGCCGCTCTTCATCATGTGCTTCCCTCTGCCGAAGTTTAAGGCGAAGGGCTGAAGGGGGGGAGGGGGCTTTATGGACGACGGGCGTTTATTCAGGAGAGGCATGGCCTTCCCGCCGCGCGTGGGCAGCGACGGGCGCATCTCGTGGTCGGAGGGCGAGGCCAACGTGCGCGAGGCCGTCCAGATCATCCTCCTGACGGAGCGCAACGAGCGGCTGATGCTGCCCGAGTTCGGCGGCGGGCTCGGCCGCTACCTCTTCGAGCCGAACAACGTCGCCACGCGCCACCTGATGAAAGACCGCATCGCGAAGGCTCTGGCGCGCTGGGAGCCGCGCGTCGCCGTCGAGTCCGTCGAGGTCGAGGAAGACCCCTCCGACCCGCAGGGGGCCGTCGCCACCATCACCTACCGGCTCGTCGCCACCCGCGCCTTAGAGCGCGTGAGCCTCAACGTCTCGCTCGCCGGTTAAAGAAGGGGGCCGCCGCACAATGCCTTTGACGATCCCGACGATTGACGACCGCACCTACCAGCAACTCTTAGACGAGGCGCTGGCGCGCATCCCCGTCCACAACCCCGAGTGGACGAACTTCAACAAGAGCGACCCCGGCGTCACCATCATCGAGGTCTTCGCCTTCCTGACCG